>JBPCVB010000307.1:0-7743 GCA_051010855.1 Pirellulaceae bacterium
GTCGACGGAGATCTTTTCGTCGATTGCAGCGGATTTGCGGCGGAACTAATCGGCAAACGACTGGATGAAGAGTTCATTGAGTTTTCCAGCGCCCTGTTTTGCGATCGGGCAGTCGTCGGTGGCTGGCAACGAACGCACGAAATCTATCATCCGTTTACGACTGCCGAAACGATGAACGCCGGCTGGTGCTGGCGTATCGAACATGACGAGTTGATCAATCGCGGGTACGTGTTTTGTTCAAAATTTCTCACCGACGAGGAAGCGGTTGAGGAATACCAGCACGCCAATCCGCTGGCCGAGGTCGCCAAGGTGATCGGGTTTCGCGCGGGCGTGCGTCGACGCAGCTGGGTCGGAAACGTAGTCGCCGTTGGTAACGCAACGGGATTCGTGGAACCTTTGGAAGCGACCGCCATTGGAATGATTTGCGATGCGACGGTGCGACTGGTGCGTTGCCTGCAAGCATCGGGCGGGCGCATCCTGGACGAGCAACAACGGATATTTAATCGTATTACCCTCGACAACTGGTTGATCATCCGCGATTTCCTGGCCTTGCACTACAAATACAATTCCCGGCTGGACACGCCTTTTTGGCAGGCAGCACGGGAGGACGTCGACATCGGAGCCGCCAGCCAATTCGTAGATTACTACCGCTGCGTTGGTCCCGATTTTTCCGTGCTGGATTGGGAGATGAAACGGGATTTCTTTACGTCGGAGGGGTATCTCGTGATGTTGCTGGGTCAACAGGTGCCGTTTGACCGGCCGGTGCAAATTTCCCCCGACGATCTGGATGTGTGGAACCAGTTGAAAACGAAACTGTCGGCAATGGCAGCTGGAGGATTGAATGTGCCTGAGTTCCTCCAGTTGGCGCGTTCACCGGATGCTGCCAGCCGATTTGCCCAACGATCTGGCAGAGGGGCTACAGGGATGACCCGTATCGGCGAAGGCTTCCGGATGGGAGAATTGAACTGGCACTAACCCGTGACTTGCCAGAGACATTCATCAGGACATTCATGAAACAGGTCTATCTCGATTACAACGCCACAACACCCGTTGCCCCCAGTGTTTTTGAGGCACTTGAGCCCTACCTGAAAACTCACTTTGGCAACCCATCCAGCAGCCACGTGATTGGTCGGGCGTCAGCGGAAGCGATTGAAGATGCCCGAATGCACGTCGCTGCCTTGTTGGCGGTAGATCGGGAAGAAATCGTGTTTACGGCGGGTGGCACCGATAGCAACAATCTGGCGATTAAGGGCGTGATGTTGGCCGACGGCAAGCGTGGCGGGCACATGATCATCTCGACCCTTGAGCACCCTGCCGTAACCGAGCCTGCGCAATTTCTGCAAAAGCTTGGATGCGAGGTCAGCGTTGTGCCTTGCGATTCCAGCGGCGTCGTTGATCCTCGAGATGTGCAGGCGGCCATTCAGCCAAATACCCGAATGGTCAGTATTATTCATGCCAACAACGAGATAGGCACGATCCAGCCCTTACGCGAGATTAGTGAGGTTTGTAATCGTCATTCCGTGTTGCTGCACACGGACGCATCCCAATCGACGGGCAAGATCCGCACATTTGTCGATGAACTGGGAGTCGACTTGCTGACCATCGCCGGGCACAAGATTTATGCGCCCAAGGGGATTGGTGCGTTGTATGTCCGCGAGGGAATTCATCTGGAACCGCTGTTGCATGGTGGCGACCAGGAAAACGGTATGCGCGGCGGCACGGAAAACACCGCATTCATTGTGGGTCTTGGCCAGGCCTGCAAGCTCGCGAATCGCTGCCTGGACGAAGCCGGTGAGCGCATGAGCGAACTACGTGACCGACTCTATGACAGGCTATGTGATGGCACCGGGCAGAACATGACTATCAACGGCGGTGCCGCGTCACGATTGCCAAACACCCTTAGTTTGCAAATGCCGGATTGTATCGGTCAGGAACTGTTGGCTCGATGCAGCGAGGTCTGCGCGTCAACCGGGTCCGCCTGTCACGCCGAGCTTGCGGCCATCTCGCCGACACTCGCGGCGATCGAACTGAATGCGACTCAGGCCGCCGCGACATTGCGTCTGAGTGTTGGTTGGTACACCTCGGAAGAAGACATCGATTACGCTGCCAGTCTGTTGATCGGTGCGTGGGAATCAATGCACGTTTAAAACGAAAATGCCTGACACAGGGTCAGGCATCAAAGGTTGTCGGTTCCAGGCAGCGTCTGGCAATCTACGTCGCGATCCAGACCATCTGGTCCACTTCGACGGACCAGAAGAACGGAGTGCCGACCCAGTCAAAGCTGTCAAACGTGACCATCGCGGTGCTTTCGTTTGTTCCAGGGGCGGTGAAACGATCCAGATTGCCACTGTCCAAATATTCAACCACCGTGTCAGTGGTTGAAACAGCACGTGAGTCCACAAGTTCAAAGGACGAAGTATCGTAGTTGAACAGGTGAATGCCCTGCAAAACATCGCCGGACGGTCCACCCAATAACCTCGCTTCCAGGCGGAAACCGAAGCTATCGGGATTGGATGTCGGCAATGACTGCTGAACGATGTATTCAATCTTCTGCTTGAACGGGTTGGCCGTCGGTTCCGGATCAAACGAGCGGTATTGATCGTCACTGAGGAACAAATCCGAAAGCTGGCCGCCCGTGACAACACCGTCAGCTGTTTTGCCAGAAGACGGCACTACGACGTTGTCGACCGGGACTTCAAAAATTGCCAGACCCGCCAGTACGACGTCGCTGGTTCCACCAATCGGATCAACATTGATCACGATCTCTCCACTGGAATCGGCAGTAATGACCTGGGCGTATTCACTGAGCTGTCGAGTACTGTCACCCAATTGATCGTTAACGAACAACTGGTTTTGCACGAAATTCTGATCGAACGTCACCGGAGTCCCGTCACCAGTAATGGTGATGCGCTGCTGGATTGAAGAGAAAAATCCTTCGGCAGCCATCACATAGACTTCGTAGTCGGCCTGTGGTGTCAAATCCGAATAGGTCAGAACGAGCGGGTCAGCGCCGGTATAGATCTGACCGTTTACATTGGCCAGGTTGTTGGAATGCTGGGGAATCGTGTTGGCTGCCGGCGTTACCGCAAAGTCGGACCATGAATTGTTCGGCGATTCCTGAACTTGCAAGTCAAAGGTGGAAGGATTGCCGTCTTCGCCATTCAGATTGCTGAATGTGGCGTTGGACCCACCACTGATCAGCAGCCAGTTGGTCGGTGTCGAGCTGCCGGTTTGATCGAAATCAATCGCCACCAAAACGCCTTCACTCGGCTCAATGATGGAAGCCGTATCGTTGACGGTGTTGGAATTTCCGGTTCCATCATCAACGTCCTGGTAGGAGACGTTTATATCGTCGCCGATGGTGACCTGCAGCGTGCCGTCACCTGTTGATACTCCGCTGTCCGAGGTGGTGATGGATCCTGTATAGACCGAACCGCTGCCACCATTGCTGAGGGCCACCGTTTCAGAGTCGCCTGAATCGGACGTCGCGGTCACGTTCAGAGATGAACCGACGGCATTGTCATCGACTACGGTGACTTGCACGGTGTCGCCGACAAAGTAAGAGGTCTGGTCGAGGTTGACGTTGCCCAGGCCATTCGTAGCGAACACGCCACCGCGGGCCTCGATATCGGTCCGGTAAATCGCGGTGCCGGTCCACCAGGAAATGTCTCCATAGACACTGGTGCTGGTGGTGCCACCGGACAGGACACCGGCGATCAGCCATTCAACGCCTTGTTGCACGAGCACGGGACCACCGCTGTCGCCGGGGGCCGTTGTGGCTTCGTATTGAAGGGGCGTGGCACTGCCGCTACCAATGGTATTCGACGTTCCGTTTTCGTTGTCAAAGTCCGTGGAAATAATATTGGATCCGGAACTGCTGGCTGGTGTTCCGTAACGATCAATGATGTTTTCTCCGCCCCATCGCTGTCCATCGGACGAGAAACCGTGACCGGTACTACCGACCCCGTTGTATCCGTAGCCAGCCAGGGCGGCGGTCATGCCTTCCAGATCATTGGTGGCGTCAATAAACCTCATCGGCGTTGCGATGTTGGATGGGACGTTTTGATTCAACGTCAGGATCGCAACGTCACCACCGTCCAGCAATGATCCGCTGCCGGCTGGCAGGAAGGACGATTGCACAGTCACTGTAAAGTCAGGTGAATTGCTGTTGTCGCCAAACTCGATCGTGCTGCCCGCTCCGGCGCCACAGTGTCGTGCCGAGATGACAACGTTTTCAGCCATTAATGTTCCCGTGCAACCAAGGGCCAGCGAGACAACTGCGTCGAACGGTGCAGCGTAGTCACGAGAACCCTGGGGGCCGATCGTGTCGTTGATTACGATACGCGGGAACACGCCGGTTTCTTGCCCATCAATCGCAGCGTCGATAACCGATGGCGATTGGACCTGGGAAAGCAACTGGCCGGTGTCGGCATCCAGAACGGTCGTCAATTCCAGGGTTTCGTCGATTAGTTCCATTGACGAATCAACTCGCCAGGCCAACTGCGCGGTATCGCCGGAGCTAAACCAAACAAGGTCACCAGTGGATGAGATTTCGTGTTTGGTGTGCAACGTTGCATGAGCCATATCTGCCGCGGCGTCAAAATCGAGTTCCGCAACGGCATCCAGGGTCACCAGGTACAGGTGAGCTCCGTTGTTGACATCAACCACCTTGCCCCGGACATCCTGTACGAAAGTGACATAGGCACCATGGACCGGAATTCCGTCGATGGTTTGCTGAAACACCGTCATCGTCTGGTTATCCTGCTGTTCCGAACGGACAGCCAACAGGTCATTCGCGCCGCGTTGCAGATGGTCCAGATTTGCATTCTCGGCAATGTACCTCGTGATCATGCGTTCCAGGCCGAGATCCATGCTCAGGCCAGTGTCGAACGAGGTCGATGCCGACAGCATGTTGCGGTCTTCGCACTTTTCAAACTCCAGGGTATCCAGCGATTCATTTCCGTTCATGCGGGAATTCTGTTTTTGAATCCGGCTGTCGCGGGAAAAGCTGATCAATCGCATGGGCATGGAGAGGTATTCCGGCTAGAAGGCGTGGAATGGGAGGAAGGTCCCCGGAAAAGGCAGCCTGGAAGGTACATCATTGCCCGCCAACGATCAATTAGTAAGGGTAAAAGCCCTTCAAAACTCCGGGAAATCCCGCTGCGTGCAACTACGGACCACACAAATGTAGTGGCCTGCACCGGGCGGTCATGGCGGATCATCCGAATCGCGCTAATTGGAACAGAACTTCGCCCGATCACGCGCGCAGGAAAGCCACGAACAACATCAAAAAAGGCACGATGCAAATCCCGACTGCCTGGACAAAAGCCATCACAAATGAATCGCCAATGATGGGGCCGGAAAAGTTGCCAAATGCGTTTTGATACAGGTTGAAGCTGCCGACAAAGAACGCTGCACCAATCACCAGCCCCGACGCAATCAATGCGAAAATTGCAACGCCAGGGATGCCGTCTCCTCCCTGGGCCATGATGATGATCTCGTTAAGCATGAACAAAACCGAGGCCAGCACAAAAATGGCCGCAAAAAAAAGCCGGGCGTACATGAAGAACCCCAGCACTTTTCCCGACGATGCAAAATTTCCAATGATAAAAGCATCCCTTCCGTACGACAGGCTGCTGGCTGCCAACCAGATTCCAAACCCGACCGCAATCAGGGCCGTAATCATGCAGACGATGCCCAACGCCGGATGGGGAGCGCCAACGTGTTGTCCCATCGGCGCCATTCCCGGAGCAGCCACAGTTGGCTGTGCGCCATCGGGAACCGGTGGCTC
This sequence comes from Pirellulaceae bacterium, assembly GCA_051010855.1. GTDB lineage: Bacteria > Planctomycetota > Planctomycetia > Pirellulales > Pirellulaceae > CAJQPP01. The sequence continues at coordinate 5,792 of JBPCVB010000307.1, forward strand.
GGCAGGATACAAAACAGGGGGCGGAGCGCCGAATTGGCGGTAAGCGGGATTGGTCGAAGTCGGAGTTGGTTCACCCGGCGCGCTCAACGGTGCAGCGCCGACCGGTTGAGGTGTGGACGCAGGCGTCGCCGGCTGGACGGGAGCCGGATTAATGTAATCCGGAATTTGATTCACCGGTTCGACTGGTGCTGGTCCTCCGACACCCGGCGGTTGCACGAGACCCCCGATGACGTCGGCATCGGACAATTCAATAACCTCATCCGATTCGTCATCCAGGACTTCAAAGGATTGCTCGTATCCGGTGACGCTTGCCGTCTGTACGCCCTCGTCAATCACAACGAGGTCTTCATCGGCTGCCTCGGCCATCGGTATGGGTTGTTCCTCAACCGGACTGGGGTCCGACTCGACGCTGCTGACAGCCGCCGGCGCTTCCTTGACGTTGGCGATTAGTTCGTCGACCTCATCGAATTCACTGACGTTAGCGGCGTTTGGAGTGGAACCAGAATTCAGATCAACCAGATTGTCATCTGAGTCCACAATCCGAATCATGTCAGAATCCCGCTGCGGTTTCGCCTCGACCGGGGCCGATGCGTCCGGCTCCACAGCCTTGCCAACTGGAGCGGGCGGCAGCGTCGGCGATGGTGTCACGGGTGCGGGTTTTGGTGCCGAAGCCTTTTTCGGCTGAACGGGTTTTGGCTGACTGGCGGCCGGTTTTGGCTGGACTACCGGGTTCGTTGTTTTGACAGGCCGCACAACGACAGGTTTAGCTGGACGAGGCGTCGCTGGTTGAACCGGTGCGGCAGCCTGATTACCGGCGGCTGGCCGGAGTTTGGGAGGCCCGCCCAGTCGCACAACTTTGCCGCAATCGCACTGGAACTTTTTTCCCAGCAGACTTTTGTCAATATTGCGATGGAGCTTGCCACAACGCGGGCAAGTGCACTTCAATGGCATGGCGGGGAAGTGGTTCGCAAGGGTAGCGTTTCGACACGGTCAATAGTCGACCGACTCGTCTATTGTAACCCGATAATCGAAGTTTTCACCAGGCAGGATCTGGATATCCCCATGCTCTCCAATTTGCTCGGTACGAACATCATGGTGCCGCACAAGCTCCAGAATCGCGAGAAAAATTCCCACCATGGCCGACTTGTGCATCCCGGCTTCAAACATATGTGAAAAGCGCATTTGACCATTCGTCCTTAGCTGCGCGTGAATCCGGCTCATGTAAACGTGAATCGGCGTGTCGTCCAGTGTGATGCTGGTTTCGTCAGCCGGTACATTGTTGCGAACGATGCGACCAAACGAACTGACCAGGTCCCATAACTCAATTTCGTGAATGGGTTGCGCACCCAGATCCAGTTGTCGTTGAGGCAAGTCGTTGACAAGTCGTGGATAACGATTTTGCCATTCACGAGATTGCTCATTCAACAACATTGAGACATCGCGAAACTCCTTGTACATCAACAACCGTTGTACCAGGTCTTCGCGGGGGTCAGTGCTGTCGACATCAGACTCTTCGTCGCCGCGTGGCAAGATGGCTCGTAGTTTGGCCTCGACCAGCAGCGATGCGACTTCCAGAAAATCGCCGACGCGATCAATGTCGACTTCCTTGAGGACCTCCAGATATTCGAGATACTGTTCAGCAATTCTGTGAACGCTGATCTCACCGATCTCCACTTCATTGCGGCGAACCAGATAAAGCAACAAGTCGATAGGGCCGCGATATTGCTGCAGCTCGACTCGAAAGTTGTCAGCGGTACCGGAATCCATGAATTCAAATCCAGTTGACGGAAATTGCCAGTCGCCCGGGTCGCAGGCAGCTGACAGGATCGGGTTTATGGCGGCAATGCCAATCGTTTGATTAAGGAGTTTTGGTAGTGCTTATGTATCTTACGCGAGGCAATCAAACCCGTGAAAATGCCTATTTTCGCTGAGCGAACCCCGCAATTCTTGCC
>JBPCVB010000308.1:0-2914 GCA_051010855.1 Pirellulaceae bacterium
GTGACTGGCTGATTTCGGGCAGCAACGATGGCTTTGCACGGATTCGTGAGTTCCCGTCAGGCGACGTCGTAGCAGAATTCCAGCACGAACAGCCAGTGCAACATGTGCACGTGCTGGATGACGGTCAATCCGTAATGGTGGGCACATGGGGCGGGCCGGGGGTGGATCCTGATTCCCTGGTCGTCCGTTGGCAGATGGATCAACCAGAGACTCCAATCGCGACGCACGAATTACCCTCACATGGTGATTTGGTGCGGTTTAGCTCCGACGATGCGTTCATGCTGATCACCGGGCGGGTACGCGTTGATCACGACAGCTTCCTGAAAGTCTGGGACCTGAATGGTGATCCCGAACTGGAACGCGAACCGGTCACGTTGGACCTTGAAAGCCCGATCCGCGAAGTGCAGTTCGTCGACAATGGCGACCAATTCATCGTCGTGCGAGGTGACGGGCAAATTCAAACCTGTACCTCCCGAACCGGCGACCAGCTGAAAGTTGCCAGAACCGGAATTGAAACGGCCTGCGCGAGGCTGCAACCTGGTGGAAATCGTGTCGCCCTTGGCAATGTTGGCAATCAGGTCACGGTCTGGGACTTGCTTTCCCAACAAACGATTTGTTCGCCACTGCTGCATGCCAACCGCATCCAGCAAACTTCGTTTTCGGCCAATGGTCGTTATTTAATGAGCTTTGGCCAGGACGGCTTTGTCAAGATCTGGGACATTCAGTCATCGACGAACGAAGCGACTTTTCGAGACGGCGATCTCATTGTCGACTATTTGTTGAGCGATACAGAAAAAACTGCGGCGGTTGCCAATCAAGCTGGTCGCGTAACCCTGTTATCCATGCCGGAAGGGGCTTCGACTGAAATCGTATTGTTACACGATGACGATGAAATCGTGCTCAGCGCAGCATTTGCTCCGGGTGGCCGGCAGCTGTCCAGTTGTGGAACGGCCGGCATCGTGAAACTGTGGGACGTTGCAACAGGCGAACTACTCACCGATCAGATGCGTGCCGATGACGAACTGCAGTTAGTTAATCTTGAGTTTACCCCCGACGGCAAGTTTTTACTGTCGTTTCAATACGTGGTGGTCGCCGGCAATCGAGTCGACACGCAGACTTCGGGTAAGGTGTTGGTGTGGGATGTGGCTTCGCGTCAAAGGGTAGCGGAGTTGACACATCCGCAACTGGTCATCCGAATTGTCGTTTCCCCTGACAGCCGCCTGGCCGCAACGATTTGCATGGATCGCGCGGTGCGCGTATGGAATCTGTATACCGGACAATTGCTTGGCATGCATGTGCTCCGAGACCGTTATGTGCAAGATTGCGAATTCAATGCTGACAACGATCGCCTGATAATATCCGGCGGCGACCAGCAGGCATTTGCCTGGAATTTTGCGACAGGCGAAGTCGAGACTGGTCCGCTCGATCACGGCGCGGTTGTACGTCACGCAATGTTCCATCCGATTGACGGAAACCCGGTAACGGCCACCGCCAATGGAGAAGTATTTTTGTGGGGTCCGGGCAGCGATCCAGCTCTGCGCAAAATCATGCGGACCTGGGGCTCCTCCGTGGATCAAATCGGATTCGACGCGACAGGTCAGCTTCTGTTCACCGGATCATCAGGCCGCGCGACGACATCGCCTGACCGCCGTCTGGCTGGGGGGGCCGGACAAATCTGGGACACAAGAACCGGCGAAATGGCAGGACCGTTATTCCTGTCGGCTAACGGTATCAACAACAACAATTTGCTTTTCGGCAATTCAGCGGACTTCCTTTCCATTGCCGACAACGTTGGTAACGTCATTACCTGGCAGTTGCCGCGGGAACAACGATCGCTGGAACATGTCAGGGATTTGTGCGAAGTTTTGTCGGGTCACCGCATCGATGACAATTCCAGCCTCGTTCCCCTGAAAGCCAGCGAGTTTCTGGAGCGCTGGCAACGGTTGCGTGAAAGCAACACGATGGAAACCAGTTCAGCCAGTTTTTCGCCGCTTCCCGCACCTCAATGAACACCTCTGTTCATCGCGATCCCGTTAATTGTCCAGCTCTGCAATGAAACCGTCCGGTGGCGGGATTTGACAGCGGTCCCTTCGGGCTTATCATAACGTCGTCGTCGTGCGTCTTGCCCGGTGGCTCTGCTTTATCAAACTGACGCTCTTCGTGGATGACGGACCGGAACTCAATGCCCGATTACAGCTGTATCAAGTTGTCGAACAAGGAAGATGTGGCTGTCGTTCATCTGGTGGACGACAAGGTAATGGATGCCGAACGGATTGCCGTCCTGGGCGAAGAGTTGATGGCCCTGGCCAATCGCGACGACGGCAAACGCATGCTGATCAACATGGACAACGTTCGCTTCCTCAGTAGTTCCGCGATCAACAAGCTAATCGTGCTGGAACGACGTTTGTCCGATGCCGGAGGTGACCTCAAGCTTTCCAACCTCAGCCCTGAGGTGGAAGAGGTGTTTAATATTACCCAACTGCACTCGGTTTTTGATATCCGCGACGATGAAACGGATGCCCTGACCGCGTTCGGTGATTAACCCCATCCCGATTCAGGGACGCTGCCCGCGAATGTTGATGAATCACGACGCGACCTGGACTTATGACGCCCATATCGAAAGCGATTCGAAGGTCGCCAACAAAACCGTCCTGATGATCGTGGAGAACCTGCAGCGGATCGGCTGGAGCGAAGCCGAACTGTTTGGCATCCACATGGCACTGGAAGAAGCCATCGTCAACGCGATCAAGCACGGTAACGGGCTGGACCCGGATAAAAAGGTCCATGTCGTGGTCAATTCGTCATTGAAGGAATTCTACCTCAAAGTGACCGACGAGGGTCCAGGCTTTGATCCGGACGATGTGCCCGATCCGACCATGGAAGAAAACCTCGAAATGGGATCCGGCCGCGGGCT
>JBPCVB010000309.1:0-9307 GCA_051010855.1 Pirellulaceae bacterium
CCGTCATGGCTGAACAAGAATTGCGTGTCCAGACCGGATTGAAGATCTCCAGGTCAACGGCCACCGTTTACGAGGCGATCGTCAATCCGGCTGAGATGTCGGGTTATTTCATTTCTTCGGGTAGCGGGCGGCTCGACGGTGGTGAAACGGTGGTCTGGAATTGGGACGATGTCGGTGCTGAGCTGGCCGTTACTCCTCAGGAAATCGAAGAAAATCATCGTGTTGGTTTCAATTGGAGGGCAAGTGGTGTCGAGACGCGCGTGGTGATTGAAATAAACGGGGAAACGGACAAGACCACGGCCATCCAGGTGACCGAATCTGGCTGGCCACGAGACGCCGAGGGAACTGAACGCTGCCTGCAGCAAATGCAGGGTTGGGTGCACATGCTTTGTTGTTTGAAGGCATATCTCGAGCACGGAATCAATCTGCGAGAATAAGTACCGCTGAAGTAGATGAACTTCCAGTGTTTCGGCCGTTGATGCAACCGGCGAGGCAACTGATGAATCGCAAAACGAAAAAGAGAATTGCTTTGCCGCTGGCGATATTCACCCTCGTGATAATCGTCGCGCTGGTGGCTATTTTCAGTATTGGAAGCGGAAGGCCGCTTTCACAAGCTGAACGGGCTCTCGTCGGCAGCTGGTCGCATGTTCCGATGCCGGGAGAAGAACCACCGGACGCGCTGGTGTTCGAGTCCAATCGGACGTTTCGCTCCGAGAACGGCGAGTTTACGGGACGATGGTGGATCAGTTCCGGACAACTGCACTTGCGAATGTGGCGCGGCGATGAACCGACCGTTTTGCCTTTTGCCGACGCCGTGGTTCGGCCGATTACCGACTGGTGGAATTCCGCGAGTGCAGACGTTTCGGTTCTGCAAGTAACGATCAAAGAAGATGGTAAACATATCGAACTGGCCGATTCCGAAAATACGCCGGAGACCCTGTTTCGGGTACGCTAGTTCGCGGAATCAACGGTTAACAACTTGCTTTAGTCGGGGAGTCAACAATGAATACCAGAGTGCCGGTCGTCTTGTTCAGTATTGTTGTTGTTGCTTGTCTGACCAACTCGTTTGCTGTCTGCCACGCGCAAGAAGCAGTGGCGATCTACACGATGAATGCCGACGGAACAAACGCGCGGTTTTTTACGGTGACCGAGGACAAACGTTGGAACGGATCGGGGAGCTGGTCGCACGACGGAACACGCATCCTCTACGACGTTTCCGACCAACAATACGGAAACGGTGAGAACCATGTAATCATGCGTGCCCTGCAAGGTGTTCATTACCTTGATTTTGGACCAGGGTCCGCACCAGCTTGGTCTCCCGACGATTCTCAAATCGCTTTTATGATTCAAAAAACGGAAGGCGACGAATTTCAGCACGGAATATGGACCGTGGACGCCAACGGAATTGATCGACGTTTTGTTTGTTCGGGATACCGTCCTGCCTGGTCGCCTGATGGAAAATCGATCGTCTATTCCGATCCGCTATCCGGCAGGAATCAATTGTTCATACGCAATCTCGAAACTGATGAGGAGAAGGTGATTCTGGACCAGGACTACCGTCTGATCCCGGGCGCGTCGTTCTCACCCGACGGGAACTTCATTGCATTCATCGGTTACCATGAAGGTGAAGACCAGTACGATGCCGATCTGGGAATCATCGACCTGCGGCCGGAAGAGCCGGAACTGACTATTCGTTTGCGCGACCGGATCGGCTGGCATCCCAAGTGGTCACCGGATGGTCAACGAATTCTTTTCTTCAAGGTAGAAAGTGGTCGCGCGTTTCGTATTGCTACAGTATCGCCGTTTGGTGCCGACAAACCGGTCGTACTCAAGGATCAGGACGGGTACTTTTACAATGCCGACGCATCCTGGAGTCCGAACGGATCGCAAATCGTTTTTTCCAGTGACCGTTTTGCGGTCGTTGACGAATTGCACGGGTTGATTGGAATGGAAGCGGGACTTACTGGAGGAGAAGACCAAATTCCGTCGCCGGCCGACCAGTGAGGAGGCTTCACCCCGGCCAGGATGGTAGCTCGACATTGCCATGAATACTCAAAAAGACAAGAACCCCACCTACTATTTCATCGACCTGGATCTGGCATCCCGGCAACTTATCGGTTGGGGTACCGAGACCAGGGACAAGGTGGAAGTGAATTTGACCAGCGGCTACCACAGGGTATTCCTGTCGAAAGGGCAATACAACAAGCTGGAAAAGAAGCTTAAAGAAAATTGACTTCGACAGTGGATGGCCGCAAACCGCTCAGCCAAATAACTGAAGCCTGTAGCGACATGAACGACAGCTTTTCCAATGTCTATGACGATAAGCAGCGGGCTGATGCATACTCGAAGCTTGAGTTTCCGGGTACGTACTACCTGGCGTTCCGCGATCTGCCGGAGATCATAGGCAAGCAGGCAACAGGCTCGTCGGCACTTGATTTTGGCTGCGGCACCGGGCGGTCAACACGGTTTCTGCGCAACCTGGGTTTTGAGACCGTGGGTGTCGACATCTCCGCGGAAATGGTCGCGCGGGCCCGCGAACTGGACGATCAGGGCGAGTACCTGGTCATCGGTGAAGGCGACCTTGAAATACTCGAAACTCGCATGTTCGATGTCGTGCTGTCCGCATTCACTTTTGATAACATTCCCTCGCGGGAGCAAAAGACAAAGTGCCTTCAATCGTTGCACCAGGTGCTGAAGGATGACGGATGCATTATTAACCTTGTTTCCTCACCCGAGATTTACATTCACGAATGGGCATCGTTCTCCACCAAGGATTTTCCAGAAAACCAGCTGGCGGCAAGCGGCGACACGGTGCAAATCATTATGCTCGACGTTGACGACCGGCGACCCGTCGAGGATGTGTTGTGGACCGATCAGGCCTATCGCGAGGTATTTGATATCGCTGGCCTGAAGCCCGTTGCTACCTGTCGCCCGTTGGGTAAGGAATCGGAACCTTTCGACTGGGTCAACGAGACAAACATCGCGCCATGGACCATTTACGTACTCAAACGAACAACGGCTGGATAACATACCGGTGAATTGATGAAAGAGCCTGGCAACGTGCGTATCAACTACTCCATAGTGCTTGTAAGTGATATGGCTCGATCCGTGAAATATTATCGCGATACGCTTGGCATTCCGCTGAAATTCGAGTCGCCCGAATGGACAGAGTTCAAAACAGATGGGGCAACACTGGCCCTTCATCTGTGTGCGGCAAGCCCGGCCGACAGCCGAACACCAAATGCCGAATCGGCGGGCCTTGCCGCGGCGGCTTTCAGGTCGACAACCTGGATGACTTCCATGCCACCATGATTGAGAATGGGGTACTATGCGCCCAAGCGCCAACGGAAACTTATGGCACACGGATTGCCCAATACATTGACCCGGATGGATTGTTGTTGACTGTCGCCCAGAGGCCGTCTGAAGACGACTAAGCTGCATGGCCGAGCAAAAAATTGAAACAACACATCACGTCGACAGGCCCGGTCTCGCGTGGGTTACCGGTGTCGCATTGCTGTGGACGTCCATGGGACTACTCATGTCGCTGTTGTTGGCCGGGCTGGTGATGAATGGGGTCGTTGATGTGCCATGGGATTCCAAAAGATTACCGCTGGTAATGATTGTGGTGCTGATTCCCTATTGCATCATTGGCTTTGTGATCTCTTGCATCTCATTCTATTTGCGGCGGGATATGCGATCGATCATTGCCATTACGCTGGGTGTGCTGGCCGCGTCCGCTTCGATTGTTGCCTTGATCGTGATCAATGTCGCTGCGGTTGCCGCACACCCCGTTTAAAAACAATCGGGCAGGATCCTTGAACGGGCAATGGACGAGGACGATGCCCATCTGAACAATGTACGATGGCTCTCCAGTGCCGGCGAAACCAGCGGCAGCAAGGCGAACGTCCGTCAAAAGGCAGACAGATCATCGATGCCAGAACGCAAATACACCGACATTAATATTGGCGAAGACCGCTGGATTACCGCCAGGGATCGTCAGGGTCGATTGGACAAAGCCATCGGACTCGACGGAATACTGGAACCCATTGAGCCATTCCTTAGCGCGCTGGAGACGGAATGTGTGGCCGAATGCTGCGGCATTCGCGCGTATGACCTGTGGCCCGACAATGTCGCCCGCGCCGCACGGCAATGGCAAGGCGCGGACTTGAGTGACTTGATGGCCCTTGTGAGAGCGAATATTGAGGAAATGTCCGGTGACGAATGCCTAAGCCACCGCATGAACATTCATTTGCATAAACAGACGTTTTTGGAATTGCTGGATCATCTCGCTGACTGTATTCGCAACGCCGGCGACATCGATACTGACTGAGGTGTGCGATACGCAACGCACGGTTCACTAAACCGACAGGCATTTGTGAATTGCGACATCAAATCTTTGACAATCCGGGCTCGCTCCTGGACATTGGATGATGTTGCGAATCTTCCTCAATCGATGACTCTGTTGACCCGGCGAATGAAAATCCCCAAACTGCCGATTGTTATCGTTGTCTGCACAATAACATCAATTTGCGGAGTCACATTGAACGCCCAGTTGCTTGAAACCATTCGTCCCTTTGTTGATCGCGTTGAACATTCACTCGAGTCGCTGCCGGCCCAACGAAAAGAGATGCTCGGCGGTGTCGTCGACTATGTAATGAAAAAGCTTTCGACGGATGCCGAGGTGCAGCTGATCTTTATCTGCACCCACAATTCCCGACGCAGTCACATTTCCCAAATCTGGTGCCACGCTGCAGCCCTGCATTACGGAGTTGAAGGGGTCACCACATGGTCTGGCGGCACGGAGGCAACCGCGTGCAACATTCGAACGGTGCGTGCGTTACGCCGGGCAGGGGTTGCCGTCGTCGCGACCACTGACAGTGACAACCCGATGTACCTGGTGCAAATCGCAGAGAATGACCCGCCGTTACGGGTGTTCTCCAAAGTCTATTCGGAAGATGGCAATCCAGTCGCGGACTTTGCCGCCATGATGTGCTGCTCGGACGTCGACTCACGTTGTCCTGTCGTCTTCGGAGCGGACGGGCGTTTTGCGTTGCATTACGATGACCCCAAGGTAGCAGATGACACGCCAGAGGAAGCAAGTCGGTACGACGAACGCAATTTTCAGATCGCGTGCGAAATGTTCTACGTCATGTCAGAAACATCGAGACGAATGCGATCCGGTCACCCGGCGACTCAAACCGGCGGCGAAAAATGACCGAGAAGGAAAAGAAGAACCTGGTTGCCTTGTTGCATCAGCTCGTTATGGCAGCTGTACCCAGATCCACGACCGAGGAGAAATATGGAGGCACGCTGTATACCGTGCGTCCGGACGAAAAAGAGGCCCAGTTTTGCGGCATCTTTACCTACAAAGGTCATGTGCAACTGTCATTTGCCCGTGGTGTCGATCTTGATGACCCCGATGGAATGCTACAGGGGGGTGGCAAGTATCGACGGCATCTGAACTTTGCAGACATGGACGAAGTCGATGCGGGTGCCATTGGGCAATTTGCCAGGGCGGCGGCAAAACTCTAGCACTTGCCTTGCATTTCAAACGCTGCCTAACGACCGGGCGTTTCCTTGATCAGGATGATCGACATGATCGGGCGACGGTCGTCACTATGCGGCCACAAATTGGCGGTGGCCCGAATCGCGTCATCGCGGCGATTGAGCACGGGAAACTCCCGCCGAATAGCCTGCCGCACCTGAAACGCTTGCTTGGTCGTCCGCGCCAGCGCCGTCGCACTGGGTGTTGGCGACCACAGGTTCACTTCCATACGGTAACCCGGTCGCGACATCGTCCCCATCGATTGTGCCAGCACCTTGCGCGCTGATGCCGGCAGGATGTTTTCGTCCTTGCCAAGTCGGTCAAACAGGTCAAAGGCAACTGAGCTGGTTTCCAGCGAGGTCAATTCCACCTGGAATTGTTGTTCCAGTTCCACGATGACCCGCTGCATGTTCTCCATGTCGCGATCGACCACACGCAACTCGTTGTCTTCGTCATCGGGTCCGTGTCCGGACGGGTCATCGGAATCCTGGTCGTCATTGACCATGTATTTGGGACTGGCGTCCTGCATCTGGGTTACTTGTTTGGAACTGTCACCGGAAAACAGACCGGGCAAACCCATGGAATTAATGGCCGTGATAAACGAACCTGTCCCTGCGTGCAGGTTAGCGCCCGTCTGTTCCTTGGCCAGCGTATTGAGCACGATAAAAAACGCCAACATGGCGGTCATCGTATCGCCAAACGAAATCAGGTAGGCGTTACTGGGCTTGCTCGGGGGTTTGCGTTCGCGTTTGGACATGGGAGCGTTGTTTGAAGTTTCTCAATATGATTCGAATGTTGTCGTCATTCAGGTCGGCAAACTCGTCATGACAAACTGCGACCTGCTGTGGACCGATACCAAGTTTCTGATGCATGTACTGCATGCAGGCCAGCGCTCGGTCCAGCTGGTCGTCAGCCGAGATCTCAAAGGTGGCCTGCCACGACTTGAGTCGCATCATGTTGGCCAGCATTTTCATATTGTGTTCGCCAAAATCGTACAGATCACCAGTAGGCGAGCCGATGGAATTGGCCGGCAATACAATCGTCAGCACATTGACGATCTGTCGCTCCTCGTTCTGGTCCAGCCCGGCCAGGCCCTTGTTGAGCGACTCACTCGGTGCATCACGATCGATCGGAGGGACTTCGGATCCCCGACTGGTCAGTCGTGCGGAGCGCGGTCGCACGCGCACTGACCACGAATCCTTTTCGATGCCTTCCGGAGTCTCGCCGACCAGTCCGCTCGCTCCGCTGGCACCAAACACTGATATTTTCATTTGTTCAAATCTTTCCGGTTCGCTGGTTGCAAAAGTCAAAAGCAGAATAAAAAAGGTCATCATCAGGGTGATCACGTCGCTGTAGGTCATAAACCACAGCGGTACATCGCCAGTGTCTTCGGGCGGCGGTGGTTTCTTCTTTCTCATTCGACCTCCGCGCTATATCAAGCTGCCTGATCATTGACGGGTCTGGAAGCGGGTGGAACGAATGCGACGAGTCGTTCCTCCAGCGCACGCGGGGTTTGACCATCAACAAGTGAGACCAGCCCGGCGGTCATCAATTCGCGAACCATCAGTTCCTCGGTACTTCGATTCTCCAGCTTGCCCGCCAGGGGAATGCAGAACAGGTTCGCGGTCAGAGCGCCGTACAGGGTGGTCAGCAGGGCCGTCGCCATTCCGCCACCGATCTGGCTGGGGTCATCCAGTGTGCGCAACATTTGTACCAGACCGATCAGGGTTCCGATCATGCCAAAGGCCGGTGCGGCCGCAGCCAATGACTCCAGGATTTTCTTGCCGCTTTGGTGTCGCTGTTCGATGTAGGCGACTTCGATTTCGAGGACTTGCTGGATATCCTCGCGCGAGTTTCCGCCGACGACCATTTCCAGACCACGTTTCAGGAACGGGTCGCTGATGTCTTCCATGTTGTTTTCCAGCGCGAGAATACCGTCCTTGCGAACGATGCCAGCAAACTCCTTGAACTGTTCGATGACCTCCGGAGGAGTGGGCAGCTTGTGCAGAAAGCAGTTTTTGACGACAGACGTCATGCCCAGCACGCTGTTCAGCGGGAAATTGATCAACAGCGCAGCAAACGAGCCGCCGATCGTGATCATCATCGATGGAACATTAATAAAGGGGGTAATGCCGCCACCGCCGCCCATCACGATCGAGGCCAGCACCAGGCCCGAGCCGAGCAGCAATCCAATAATGGTGGCAATATCCATGGTCGATTTGCATTCCCTTGACGAGCGGTGTCACCTGCTGCCTTTTTATCGATGTGCCCTGCCCGAACTTGTCATATAGTTGCCAGATTCCGCGTTTTCACTGCGGCCAACACATTCGCGCCAGCACGTTCAAATAGCGCTCAAAAGTGCCAGCAGCCGTTAGTTTTTAGCTAAAGCCGCTGACCGGTTCCCGACGATCTAGTCGATATGATCGGCAAATCTTCCCAAATCGATACTCTCAGCGCGATGTTGCAGCAGGCGGAGGTTCGGCATCGAGTCGTCAGCCAGAATATCGCCAACGTCAATACGCCTGGCTATCGCAACCTTGATGTGAGTTTCCAGGAGTCGCTGGACAAGCTGGCCAGCGACCCGGCCCTGCAGGCCATTGTGGAAGAAACACAGGGACTTGTGATGCGGGAGGACGGGAACAACGTCGATCTGGATCGTGAGCTGGGCAAGCTTACGAAGAATTCACTGCAGTTCGAGACATACTCGCATTTGTTACTGGCCAAGTTTTCGTTGCTGCGGAGCGCAATCACCGGACAGTAAGACAACTCAGACGTCTCTGGAAGCATGTTGGGCAGAATATGTTTAATTCCAATTTCTCCGCAATTGATATTAGCGCGACGGGTCTTACCGCCGAGCGCTATCGCATGGAAGTGATCGCGAACAATATCGCGAACGCCAATTCCACTCGTTCACCCGAAGGCGGTCCTTATCGCCGTCAACAAGTTGTGTTTGCAGCCCAGTTGGACGATGCGCTGGATGCCGATCAGGGAACGGTGCAACGACTGGCCGGTGTAACGGTCAAGGGCGTGGCCCACGACACCAGCCAATTGCCTCGCGTCTACAATCCCGGCCACCCCGACGCGGATGCTGCCGGGATGGTCACGATGCCCAACGTCAAGATTCCGTACGAAATGGTGGACATGATTACCGCCAGCCGGGCTTATGAAGCCAACCTGCGATCTATTCGATCGTTTCGTGAAATGGCACAGCAAACGTTAACTCTGTTGCGAGGTAACGCGTAATGTCCATTCCACCTGTCGGTCCCGTTGGGGGCGGAGTTACTCCGTCGGCCGCAACCTCGGCGTCTTCCGCTGCTGGCGGTAACTCGCCGGGCAATGTGTTTGCAGAAATGGTTAACAACGCCAATCAGCAGCAACTGGCTGCCGACACGGCGATCGAGGAACTGGCTGCGGGCAATACCGACAGCCTGCATCAGGTAGTGTTGACGGCGGCCAAGGCAGACTTGTCGTTTCGAATGGTACTGGAGATGCGAAACAAACTGGTTGAGTCCTACCAGGAGATCATGCGGATGCAGGTGTAACCGGCATCGGTACCTGACGGACCAACATCGTCACTGGGCAAATAATTTCGATTCACTTCGCGTTAAGGGCAGAACAACGTGAACACTCTTTTGACTTCCTTGCGCAAGGTCTGGGACCAGACCAGCGTTCCGGCTCGCGTTTCCGTGATTGCACTCGGTATCGTAAGCATCCTGGTAATGGCAGGCGTGGCCTGGTGGGCCGTGCAGCCAAACTATGTAC
>JBPCVB010000310.1:0-5004 GCA_051010855.1 Pirellulaceae bacterium
CGTCAAGATTCTGCGGAGGGTCCCCGCGCCAGCCGAGGTAGACGCCCAGCATTTTTAAGCCCAGCAATCCGCCAACGGCGCCCATCGGCACGCTAAGCATGATTACAAACGGATAGCTGAAAGACTCAAACAATGCGGCCATCAGCAAAAACGTAATCAGAACGGCCAGCAACAGATTCCACCTCAATTGCGACCAGGTGTTGGCCAGTTTGTCTGCGGTTCCGCTCAGTACGATCTGGTATCCGCCGACCAGCTCGCCGCGTGATTCGAGGTTGTTGACGATGTTGTCCTGAACGGTGGCGATCGCCTGTTCCAGCGAGATATCGTCCGGCGGCGTTACTTCGATGGAAATGGCACGTTGTTGTTCGCTGTGGTTGATTTGCTCGGGACCCGCACCGCGTCGAATCTGCGTGAACGAATCGAGTCGAACCGGATTGGGTTCATTTGGGGTAGCGACGTACTGTTCACGCAGCCTTTGCACACTGGACTTCCAATCCGTCGTGCCGGTGACCACGAGGTCAATCTTTTCGCCTTCGATGAAGTAATCGCCGACGTACGCGCCGTCGACCAGCGCGTTGACTGTTGAACCAATTTCCTGCACGTCCATACCCAGCGGATTGGAAAGTTCCGGACGCGGTATGATGTGCACTTCGGGACTGGACAAATCCAGGCTGGGTACTGGTCGCACCTGCGTATCGGTTCCGAATTCGGTTTTGACCATGCCCATGATCTGGCCGCCGATGTCGACCAGTTTCGGCAGCTCCGGACCGACGACTTCGATTTCGATTTCACGTCCGCCACCGAGTCCGCGGCCAAAGATACTGGTTTGCGACGCAACCACAATCGCTCCGGCAAACCGGTTCTTTAGCGTCGTCTGGATCAGGTCGATCAACTTGCGGGCTTGCATCGGATCGTGTGCACGCAAACCAAGAAAGACCATTTGACCCCGCGCGACATAGAAGAAATCCGCGATAGCCGGATAATCAAGTTCGGCGTTTTCGATCGATTCGATGTCCAGGTCCCAATAGGGTCGCAGCGCCTCCTCGACTTCCTCGCCCATGACGGACATCGTCTGTATGTTGTAACCGGGCGGTGGCATGACCCGGCAGATAATCAGGTTGCGATTACCCGACGGCAAATATTCGATTTCCGGCATCATCAACCACGCCAAACCGAAAGCGATGGCAATCAGACCGACGGCCACTGCAATGCGTCGCAGGAATCCTCGCTGAACCCATTCATTGAGTCCTACGATGCCACCGGCAAAGCTGCGTCCAGCGCCGGCAATACGCTGGGCAAACGGGGTTTGCGTTGGTGCGACCTTGCGGCGGCTGAGTACGCGCGCAGAAGCAGTCGGAATCACGAGGACACTGACCAGTAGTGAAAGTCCCACGGCAGCACTAATCGCCAGTGCAATGTCAGCAAACAGCTGACCCGCTTCGCCTTGCAGAAAAACAACCGGCAAAAACACAAACAACGTCGTCAGTGTGGATGCCAGGACCGCGCCCCAGACTTCACTGACACCGCGTCGAGCCGACTCGAACGGGCCGTGATTCTGCTGGTAGTAACGATAGATGTTTTCCAGCACAACAACCGCATTGTCGACCAGCATGCCCACTGCAAAAGCCAACCCGGCCAGGCTGATCACGTTCAGCGACCGATCCATCGCCTTGAGGATCAGGAACGTGCCGATGATGCTGATCGGTATCGCTACTGCCACGACCAGCGTACCCCGGGCGAACCAGAATCCGGAAATCAGAATCAGCGCCAGCGTAACCAGGAAGAACCAGGGCGAAACCAATACGGCAGCCAGTGCGGAACCAGCCAGGAATGGGACGAACCACAGGGTGCGTGCACCGATATGCAAAAACAGCATCAAAATGATGACCGTTAGAGCGCTTCCCAGCACAATATTCTGGTTGACCAAACGGATCGCGGAGTTGATGTACACCGTGTCGTCGTAAACCTGGGACAGGATCAGTCCGCGACTGTCCAGCACTGATTCATTGAGACGTTGAGCTTCACGCTTGAGGCCGTCCATCACGTCGAAGACGTTGGAACCGACTTCGCGCTCCACGCTGATGGCAATGTTGGACACACCGTAGCGACGCACAAAGCCGTCCGGTTTCTTGAATCCCAATCCGACTTCGGCCACATCCCTTACGTAAACCGGTGTGCCATCGGTAGTCGTGATGATCTGGTTGGCCACCTGTTCTTCGGATGTGTACTGACCCAGTGTGCGCACGACCATGCGGCGTTTGCCATCCCAGTAGTCGCCGGCGGAGACGTTCTGGTTTTGCTGACGCAGCACCTGCGTGACATCGGAAATCGTCAGTCCCCGCGCTGCCAGTTGGGCGGGATCGATACGCACCTGCAATTCACGCTCCTGCCCTCCCCTGGGTTCGGCGCTGGCGACGCCATCCACCCGTTCAAAGGCAGACTTGATGACATCCTCAGTAAATTTGCGCAGCTGGGTGACGTCACGTTCGGCGGGCAACAGAGCGGCAGCTTCAGGGTGCTCGGCAGCCAGGGCCCGCAGTCGATAGGCCGTTAGTCCCACGCTGGTTCGCGCCGCCTTGCGAACGTATTCAATTCCATCAGCCAGTTCGGGATGCTGCTTCTCGAAGGCGTCCAGTTGCTCGATGGTCGGGGGTTTGTCGCTGAGAATGAACCATGCGACTGCGCGATCACTGTTGCTGGAGGTTGAAATCGTCGGTTTGTCCGCATCCAGCGGATAGTCGCGAACCTGCTGCAACGCGCTGTTGACCAGCAACAACGCTTCGTCCATGTTGGTGCCCACGGCGAATTCCAGCCGCACGCGACCGCGTGAATCGCGGGACTCGGAAGTCATCTTTACGACTCCGGCCACGGTTTTCAGCTGATCTTCCTGTTCATTGACGATCTCCTTTTCGACTTCCTGCGGACTGGCTCCCGGCCAGCTTGTCGAAACCGAAATGATCGGTCGCTCGACTTCCGGAGACAGCTGCATCGGCATCTGGAAGGCCGCGATCATGCCAAACAGCACCACCAGAATCACACCGACGGCAACCTTGACCGGGTGTTCGAGAATCTTGAATCTGGAGGCCATACGGATTGCTGACTGGCGTCAATCTCCGGTGGATCAGAAGACGTGGGGGCTTTTGCCGAGAACCGCAACGTTTCAGTGGTTGCAACCGGTTCAATTTCCTTGCGAAAATTCCGGCGGTTCCAGTATACCACGGGCCGTATTAGGGCACCGGAGCGCATGGAGTTGGCGACATCTGGCAGTCTAAGAAAGCGCCGGGCCAGGTGCCCTGCCGGCACTAGTACTTCATCTTCCGCGCAGTAAACCGCGTGTCCAGATGAAAGGCCCCGTAGGTCGTTTGATTAATACCCGGGACCGATTCACAGCTCGCTGGCAGCCCTGGCAAAAACCCGCAGTTAATACGCAGCTCGGAGCATACCGAATGAATTTTGGCGCATTCAAAGTGCAAATCGAAATCCATCACCTTGAATCCACAGTCACGTGGCTTGCGCAGAACCATCGGCATCTCGAGCATGGTGCGAATCCAGTTCAACGATTCGTTCGCTCCAACGCAAACCGGCTCGGCATGAGCGTAATCGGTCACCGACTGGAAAATCTGATTATTGCAACAATCCAACACGCTGTAGCAGTTGCCCCTTGAAGCGACTGGGACCAACAGCTTGGGCCAGCCGCGTTCGATACCAAGGTAGGTACCGGGCCAGTTGTCCAAATAGACGCAGAAGAAGTGATGCATCGGCGGTTTGTTGGGTGACTTGGCCATCTTCACCCAGGGAATGGACATAAACAATTCGTTGTAGTTTCTGCCCCATAGTGGATAGACGGTCTTGTCTGTGGTTCGGGCAAAGTTGCGTTGCTCGCCAGCCAGAATAATGATCGGGTGACAATCCTGGAAAGGACAGTCAGGATCGAGAATCAGGCCATCGGGCAACCACGATCGCACGAGTTCCTTGTCGAGGAACTTCGTAAACACGACCGCCGAATAGTCGGCCGACATGACTTTGGGAGGCGGCGGGCATTGTTGGCCGTGCCCGCACAGGCCACTGCAAAGCGGTGTATCCGAAAGTGAGATTTGCGCGTGCAACTGTTCCAGTTTGGAAAGTCCCTGATGGCCAGGGCACTGCATCGAGTACCACTTTTCAGCATGCGTGGGGCCACAGCACGAACCACACGGTCCGGGTACAGGACCTTCAACTACCCACGGCTGACCAGCGCGGTCGGGAGTCCAGTTCGTTGTCGGGTTTTGGCCTGGCGACGTACCGGGAGCAACCTCTTCCAACTGATACCAGGTGCCAGGTGCTGCTTCCACCGGAGCCGTCGGTTGCATTCCGTATGTGTACGACGGATTAGCGGTTCCCCAATTGGCCCGGTAGTAAGTTTGCGATTGATCTGGCGACGAATCGCCGATCATTACGGCCGCCCCCTGGGCGCCCCAGGTTTGACCGAAGGCATGTTGCGGGACAAACGAAAGCAAAATCGCCAACAGCGCGGCGGCTGGCGCAAAGAGGTGGTTGCAGGTCATCGGGTCGCCAACTCCAAACGTATATACAGGATCATTGAATATGAATCGGTCGCAGGGATTGGTTTGCGTCAAACGGTTAAAGGCCGCCGATAATCCCGACATAACACGCATTCCCTGCCACGCGAGGGAGCGTAATTGACGTGGAGTACATCTGTTAGCAAGCGAAAATTCACGCGACGCCTGCATGGACGCCGCGCGAGCTTGCCAGGATTGGCCAGTCGCTACAGTCCGCAAAGTCTGCCATAGCGCGGCGCACGAGATAGTCGACCGGGAGCGTTACTGCGGGATCTGTTCCGAGTAAGTGTTATTGGCCGGTTGCGTATCAGCCAGGCCCGGTGTTTCCAGCCTGATCGTTACGTTGGCGGGGAACTGCGCAGCCACCAGGAACGACGCGAGGCGAATTGTGACGGTTTGCTGCGGCAATATCGTGAGCTCCCGATTCTCGGGGTCCGTCCATGCC
>JBPCVB010000311.1:0-3697 GCA_051010855.1 Pirellulaceae bacterium
CCATGGGCCTGGTGGTAGCGCTGTCTGACACAGCACGTGTGGCCGCTCAAGATGCTGACGCGATTCAAATTTCGCTCAAACCGACCGCAGCGGTGTCGCCTACGACTGTTGTTATTGGGCAGATCGCCGAAGTGACTGGCGGCGATGACGTCGCTCGGCGCCTGATTCAACAAATCGACATTGCCGACCCGCCGGCCATCAACGAGACGGCGATGGTGTCAAAACAGCAAGTCGAAATACGAATACGGCTGGCAGGCTTTCCCAAGGCAGCATGCGTGGTGACGGGCTCCGAAAGCGCTACGCTTGTGCTGGAACCCCTTGAGACCGACGACGATCTAATCTTGAAAGCGGTGCGTGAGCCGTTAGCAACACAATTCGGCGTGGACGCCGAAGACATCGAAGTGCGGCTGGCAATGCCGTTGAGGTTCGAGTTGCCGGAAGCTACCAAACAAACAGTGCGCTTAGATCCCGTGCTGAACGAAAATATGGTCCCCGGTCGAGCGAACATTCAGATTGGAGTGTACGCTGACGATAAACTCGTGGACGTGAAGTCGGTAGCCATCTTTTTCCGCGTCTACCAGCAGGTTCCGGTTACCCACGTCGCAATCAAGCGTGGTGAAAAGCTGACGGAGGAAAACGTCAAGTTTGAACGCAAGCCGATCTCGGGAGCATCATTTCGCGAGAAGGCCCAGGAGGTCCTGGGGCTGGTGGCGCGCAAAGATATCGGCCAGGGCGAAGTCATCCGCGCATATCACGTGGCAGCTCCGTCAAGCGTTCGTGCACCCGATTTGATCAAACGTGGGACCGTCGTACGGATGTCAACGATCCAGGGTCGACTAAGAGTATCGCTTGCAACCGGGGAAGCCCTGCAGGCGGGCAAGCTGGGCGACATGATTCGCATTCGCAATCCGCGATCGAAGGCAACCGTCGTGGGCAAAGTTGTCGGTCCCGGCGTAGTGGAGGTTCCGTTCTGAACCATTGATTCAAATCCTGGTCTCCCACCACCTAATTCTTCAGACCCAAGCAACTCAGGAAGTTTGAGAAATGTCCCGCATTATTTCGTTTACCCCGCTTTTCGTCTTGCTGGTTGTACTGCCCAGCAATGTGGACGCTCAGTCCATCTGGAAAAAACGCAACTCGACGATGGTCAACCTCTTTACAGACACTCAGGCACGTCATGTCGGCGATACGTTGACCATTCTGGTTCGCGAAAAGACCGACGTCGAGAACAAGGACGAACGAGCACTGAGCAAAGAAACAGATACAGGCGCGCTATTCAACTTCAATTCGAATGACAATGGACAAGCGTCCAGTGTTCAGGCCGACGGCCAGGTAACCAGCGATCGCAGTTTTGACGGATCATCGGAGTACACCGTCGAACGAGATTTCACAGACCGGATATCGGTCTCGGTCATTGACAAGCAGCCAAACGGCAACCTGGTCGTTGGTGGCAAACGCCAACATTTCGTGCAAGGTGAAGTACGCACATTTAGCGTGTCAGGCATTGTGCGCCCTGTCGATATACGACCGGATAACTCGGTGGAATCCCGTTTTGTTGCCAGCTTCCAGATGACTTACGTCGGAAAGGGACCCGAATCCGAATTTTCCAATCAAGGCTGGTTGGGCCGCGTCGTCAACGTGCTGTGGCCCTTCTGAATACTAATTCCCGTGATACTAATTCCCGTGGTGACTGAAATCCCGATCTCGAACAACAGACCCAGGAAAGATGATGAAAGCGACCCGATTTTTCGCATTACTATGTCCAACGTTAACGCTACTGGCGTTGTCGCTTATTGCCACGCGCGTTAGCCCCGTCAGTGCGGCAGAAGTCCGCATCAAGGATATCATCACCGTGCAGGGTGATCGCGTAAACAAACTGACTGGAATGGGGCTGGTGACCGGCCTGGATGGCACGGGTGGCACGAGCCCGGTCACACGTCAGTTTGCCCAGAACATGCTGCAGCGGTTTGGTCTCCGAGCGGATCCGCGGTTGCGTGAATTGATTCGTACAGACACTCAGGAAAAGACCGACAACTTGTCGGTGGTCGTTGTGACTGCCGAGTTGTCACCTTTTGCCAAGATCGGCAGTCGGATCGACGTGACCGTATCCGCTTTCGATGATGCCGAAAGCCTGCAAGGCGGCACGCTGGTCATGACGCCGCTGGTTGGTGTCGACAAAGAGATTTACGCGATGGCGTCCGGGCCATTGACAATCGGCGGCTTTAGCTTCAGTGGTGACGCCGCCAGCGTGCAAAAGAATCATCCCACGACCGGTCGAGTCGTAAATGGCGCCGTTGTCGAAGAAGAGATCCCAGCGTTTATCGGCGCGACTCACTGCCTGCGATTTCTGCTGCGTGACGCTGACTTCGAAACGGCGCGTCGAATAACGGAGGCCATCAACATTCACATTCCCGATACGGCCAAAACGCTGGATGCGGGGACGGTTGAAGTTCATCCGCCGAATGACATTGAAGATGTTCAGGGTTTCATCGGCAAAATTGGCTTGTTGAGTGTCGTGCCAGACGTGCCGGCGCGTGTGGTCATCAATGAACGAACCGGTACGGTCGTCCTCGGATCGAAAGTGCGCATCGACAAGGTTGCGATTACTCATGGAAACATCTCGGTGACGACCAGCGAAACTCCCGTGGTATCGCAGCCGGCGCCGTTCAGTGAACGAGGCCGTACCGAGGTCGTGCCTCGGACGGATATTTCGGCCGAGGAAGAGAACCGGTCCATGCAGGTTATTGACGAACCAGTCACCGTGGGCGATCTGGCCAGGGCACTAAACGCCCTGGGCGTGACGCCACGCGACCTGAGCGCCATTTTTCAAAATTTGAAGGCGTCAGGCGCACTGCACGCAGAACTAGAGTTCAAATAGGTTTTTGCTTTATGTCCGGATTAAGTTTCTCGACGGTCAGCCCACTTTCCATGCAACGCCTGGAAGCCACGGCGGAAGACGCCCAGGCCCAAAAGGCGCTTAACCAACAACACGTAGCGCAAGAGTTCGAAAGCTTCTTCTACTCGCTGCTGATCAAGGAGATGCGACAAACATTGGACCAGGGGCTGTTTGGCGAAGAGGGCTCGGATGCCTATGGCGGCCTGTTTGACATGTTTCTGGGGCAACACCTGGGTGCAGCCGGCGGCCTGGGAATTGATAACTATATCTCTCAATACGTGGATGCCGCCAACTCAGCCGAGCCGGCCGAAGGCACAGACGATGTGAACGACGCGGATACCGCGGAAAACGCTAAACCGGAAGTAACACCGTGAATACCACTGATTCATCTCGACAGATGGCCCTGACGTGTTTCGCACATTTGGAACACGAGGAAGCGATGCTGCGCGAAACGCTGGAGATGCTGCAGGCCATTCGTGTGGCGCTGTTGCAGCGCAACTTGGAACGCCTGTCAGAGGTTTTGCAGCGACAAGAGCGCGTGACGCGCGCGGCGACCGAACTGCAGGCAGCTCGTGATCGGCTGCGCAGATCGATCGGAGAAGCGCTGCACCTGCCGGGCGAAGAGATCACCCTGAGCGCGCTGGCCCAGCAGCTGAGCGAACCGCTTCAGTCCCAACTGCTGCGGCGACAGAAGAAGTTATCGGAAATGGCCCGCGAGGTGCATCTGCTGAACCATGGCAACGCGATGCTGATCCGTCAGTCCATGGAACTGCTGCAGGAGTTGCTCAATTGCCTCACCGG
>JBPCVB010000312.1:0-3960 GCA_051010855.1 Pirellulaceae bacterium
GCGCGTGCCTGGTCGTTAAGTGTCTGCGCGTCCGCCAGTGCCTCCAGGGCCTCGTCACGTGACCGTCTGTCAGACGGCAGAGCCCGACGTGCGACGCGTCGATAAACTGGCAGTGAAGTGCGGGTTCGTGTTTGTGAAGTCCTCACTGCCAGATTTCGTGGTGACCGGTTGAGCAGATCATCAACCGAGGATAATAATTCGCGATTCCCGCCTTGCTCGGAGTGTTCCAGCAGTAACGCGATCGTCGTGAAGTGTGCTGCCGTGGCAATCGACTGGGGATCTGCCGGCAGTAGTTCATCGAAAACACCATTGCGTTCGACCAGATCCATTAGTTTTTGTCGACGTGGCAAGAAAATGTTTGAACTGGTCGGTGCCATGCCCAACTGTGACTGAATCGCCGTTTCCACCCACTGTCGAGAACGCCGTTCGGTCGTGATTCCAAGACGTTCTGCCAGCCTTAACGCCAGCCAGGATTGCAGTTCAGCCAAATTGCTGCGTGAACCCAGCGTAAACAATTGCAGCACCTGATCATCATCGATTTCGCGGATCAGCCGCTGTAACGGGTCGCGCAGCAACGTCCAGATTGCGGGACGAACCGAAAGCAGACTGATTGCCGTCGAGAATTCGGCCGGATGTGGCTGACCCAGTCTGTCCCGTGTCAGATCGGAAAGCGGTCCAAACAGACGCGCTGCCAACTCCGGGCTTTGGAAACCCAGTGAGTTGACGTGGTCCCACTGGCGGCCTGCCAGCGCAAATCGGGACCGGTCCGAATACTCGCTGTCGCTCCCTGTTGGGCTCAGGGCGATTCCGGTGAGCGCCCTCGAAACGTCATTCAGTGCCGCAATTTTTTGGGTACCGATATTCTTGCTGGCGCAACGTGTCAGCAATTCATTGGCATGCCATTGGTTCAGGTAGACGCGAATACCTGGCGGCAATCGATCCATCGTCAACTTGTCGAGTTCGGTGATCAGCGGTGGCATCACCAGAGCATTGGACGTTGACTCGTCCGCAAAACAACAGGCGAACAGTTCAGTGCATTGCTCGGCAACAATTCCCGGAGATTCGCTGATGAGCTGAATTACCGACCGATATCCTGAATGACGGCGACGGCGGTCGATGTCGATCAAAACTTCATGGGGAAATCGGGCCGTGCGAGGATTCAGCGTGAACGCATCAAACGCCTCGCGCGTTTTTTCGCTCCACCAAAACGGAGCAGCCAGCCGCGCGTCGGCTGCACCAGCATCCCGGTTCTCTATTTCGTCACCTGTTTTTCCGGCGTCCGGATCATTGGAACTGGTGAACAGCACATAGCCAAACCTGGCGAGTAACGTCATCACCAGAATCGACAGGCAAATGGCCATCCAACGAACCAGCCATGGATGGCCCGGCGCGATGGCTTGCCGGTTGGCCTCCAACCGGTTGTTGATCAGGATTTCAACCTGGCGTGTTTCCACACCCCATTTACTGCCGGCAGCAAAGATACGGCCGCGTACTCGGTCAGAGATGTTCGCGGACTGACCAATCGTTTCCTCGATCAAGTCAGCGACATATTGCTCAGCGTCCAAACGACTGACGCGGCTGATTCCCAACTCCGCAGCGACTTGACGCACAAGTTGCCTGGCTCGGGACTGCGGGATCTCATATTCACGTCGGGCAATTCGCACGGCCCGTTTTTCGTGAGTCCCGGTAAGCACGCGAATTTTCGATCTGCCAAAGTGGGTTCGCAAATAGTTTGCGTATTGCTGTTCAGCCGCCGTCAACTGGTCTTCAAAATGCAATTCACCCTGTCGCAGCTTGTCCACGGCCACGTCATACAGATGCGCCGGTAACTCCAGATCGTCGGCCAGCATCCGGAGCTTTGCCTGGCTGCGTTCGTTCCAGCCTCGTTCGGCGGCAACAATCGGACTGGCTCTGCGCATGAATTCCTTCAAACGCGCTTCACTGCGTCGCCATTCGGGTCGGTCATGGGGTTGGTCGGGATTTTTAGCCATCAGTTGTTGCGGTGCAGGCTCTGACGGATTTCAGTTTCAAGTTGCAGCATTTTGCCTCGCCAGGGCTCCGGTACGTTTGGAACCAGCAACGTTGTCTGCTCATACACGTTAAGCGCTTGCCTGGGCTCGGTGTTCGCCAGACACAGCATGAGATTGTATTGGGCTTCCAGCCAGAAATCGTCGCCGGAGGGCAATCCGGCACTAATGGTCCGCCAGAACCCGGCCGCCGCCGGCAAATTGCCGAGCGACATTTGGGAACGCGCGATGCCCAGCATAAACGTGAGCTCATCCGGCCACGCCTGGTGCAGTATCCGATATTGTTGCAAGGCCTCGTCCGGGCGATCGGACTGCGTGGCCAGTTCGCCCAGCCGCTGCCGCGCTACGACCATTGCCTGTTCCTGTTCCAGCGTGAATCCGGCCGCTTCATACTCATCGACCAAACGGCCGTAAACGGTGATCGCCTGATCAATTAGCTTGATATTTCCGGCGGGATCGTGCTGGCCGGCCTGCAATTCGTCTTCCAGCAAACGCGCGCTTGCAATCAGCGCTGCGCGGACGTGGGCAGGTTGAGCACCATGGTTCAACAGCCAGTCAGCGCTGTCCTGCTGGGCTTGGATATCTCCCTGGATCGTTGCCAGGGAAAGGCTTAAATAGCGAAATTCGGAAGCGGCCTCTCGCTGGTTACGTACGTCGTCCGGCACACCGCGAAATTCGCCCAGCCAACGCCGGGCACCGGAATTGTCGGGTTGCTGGCGATTCAACATCACGTCTGCCGCCAACAGGCAAACAGTGGCATACCTGGTCCAGGCATCCTGAACCACAGGCTGCGAGACAGTTGAGACGTATTGGTCAGCGGCAGAAATCAACTCCTCCGCCAGCCGTTCGCGCTCATCCGGACTGGACTCGCTCCACGTGCGGTGAATGAGGCGGCATATTTCAAACCGTGCTCGCTCGTAATTAATATTGTCGGGCATCAGCGTCACAAGCGTTGCGATGGCTTGTTCGGCCGATTTCTCCTCCAGGTTGTGCATGACTTGCATGAAAGCGGCTTGCGGTGCGTTGGCCGAGTTGGGCCAGCGGGCCAGATACTGTTCCAGCTGAAAACCCAGGGCAGGTTTCCACGCTGTGTCGGAACTGGCCAGCTGAAATAGCGACTGACACTGCATCCACTCGGCATGCTCGGCCAAAACGGGATCCAGTTGCTGCAACGCAGCGACAGCCAGGCGAAACTGATCGGCCGCTTCCGCAAAGTCGGAGTTCAGGTACAAAGCGAACCCGAAGTGATAGCGGCAACGGGCCCGGTAAACCGGTGCAATTCGTTCCCGGTCCTGATCGAGAGCTGCGGCCAACAGACCGGTGGCTCGAACTAAATCCGCGACGCCAGTTTCGGCACGCCGAATCAAGACATAGCCAGCCAGCCAGTGCGCGAAAAAACCGTCGCCTTCAATCTCAACCGGACGACGCATCAACAAGTCGTCGATGACAACGAATTCATTAGCTTGCGCCAAACCGGTCAACCCTGCCAGTGTTAACTGATTAGCGTCTTCATCGGCCAGATCGGGCCAACTCAATCCAGCCATTGTGACCGTGGACCAAAACGGAATATCAGTTGCGATGTTTTCACCTGCATCCTGCCACTGATCTACAAGGCGATTGCAGGCATCCAACTGGCTCGGAAACAGCATCGAGTGGAATCGCCACACGCGACGATTCGTGCGAATGGAAATCGGGACGCGGTTTTCGGTTAACAGGTTGAATGCGAATTCTGCCTGATCAAGATTTCCGAGCGACTGACTCACCATGCCCATCCCCAGAATCAGACGGCAGCTCCATTCGGACGTCAACGGAAACCACTGCGGAGTCAACTTGATGAATTCCCCGCGGTCCGAAATGGTCAACAACTCAAGAAAATCGGCTTCGGCAGTTAACAGCAACCTCCGTTGCTGCGTTGAGTCGCTCAAGGTCTGGC
>JBPCVB010000313.1:0-16053 GCA_051010855.1 Pirellulaceae bacterium
TGACGAGGAACCGGACGAAGGTGACGACGAGCCAGAGCCGGGTGAGGACGAGGACGAAGGCGAAGAAGGTGACGAAGAAGACGAGGACAACGACGATGATGAAGGCGACGAAGATGAAGGCGACGAAGAGGAGGGCGACGAAGGGCCAGAGATGCCGACTCCGGACAACGAAGATCTGAAAAAGTACTTGCTGAATGAACCGGGTACCGTCATCGACTACGACGCCAACCTGGAAAGCGTCAAGTACGTATTTGGTAAATGGAAAAACGACTCGACCTCCGGCGACGAAATCGAAGACACCGTCTTTCGGATCGAAGACGAGATTCGCGACGGAGACAAAATCATTGGCTCGCAGGTGATTCATGTTTCCACGGACGGCCGTTTTCGTGTTGACCTGCAGATGCAGGGACAAAAGCCCCAGCAGTTTCTGTTTGATGGCGAGCAATTCTGGACGGTGGGCGAGAACACCGATGCGGAGTTGTCAATCATCCGGGCCAAGATCAATCCGGTGGTCACACAGGGACTGGCTTTGCTGGCTTGCGTGCAGGAAACGCCCTTTGGCGTCTTTGGCAAACCAATCCTCGATGGCGGGGACAAGGCTGTTGAACAGCTCTCCAGCCGCATCATGATGCTGGACGACGACGACGACTGGTTCTATTACTGGCTCAGCCTCTACGACGACTCCGGCCACGAACAAACTCGTTTGCTGAAAATTTCCAGTGATCGCGATTGTGGCCGGCGTTCCCGGGGCATGACGTTTGAGGACTATAAGGATGTGGATGGCGTTGCGGTTCCGTTTCTCAAGACACTGGTTTCCGGATTGAATGAGAAAGTGCATTGGGTTGCGGTCACCCAAACCTTCGAACGCGTGAGCGATCCCGATTCCGGTCTGTTTGTGGCACGAAAGGACACTGGCGAATGAGAAAAGTCCTGCTGACGACGATTATGCTGGCTGGCTGGACGCTGTTGTACGGTGGCCAGACTGATGCCCAGAATCTCAATGGTGTTTTTGAAGATGCGATTGAGTACGCCCAGAAGCGGATGGTCAAGGTTTATGGCGCGACTGCCGGTCGAGTCGACGGTTACTCATCGGGAATCATCGTGTCCCCCGACGGATTGATCATCACGATGCAGGGTGTTTATCTGGACGGAACCAACACCCGGGTAATCATGCATGACGGCACGCAGCACCCGGCGACGGTCTTGCGTCGAGAACGGTCGCTGCAGCTTGCGCTACTGAAAATTGAAGCCGGGACGCCGGAGTATTTCGAACTATCCGACGAAGATGTAGGTGACAAGGGAGACTGGGTTGTTGCACTCAGCAATGCCTTCAAGGTAGCCGATGGTGTCGAGCCGATGTCGGTCAACCTCGGGATCGTATCGCTGCGTACTTCGATCGAAGCCCGTTTGAGTCCACGTGACGTGGCCTATCGGGGGCCGCTCGTCCTGATCGACTGTATCACCAGCAACCCGGGTGCCGGGGGCGGTGCGGTGGTGACCGAGGACAAGCGTTTGGTCGGTTGCATTGGCAGGGTGATCAACAGTTCGGAAACCAATACACGACTCAACTATGCGGTGCCGGCCAGTACTTTGAAGGCGTTTGCCGAAGGCACATTGCAAACGGACGCCGAGTCGCCAGTGGTGGCCAACAGCAAACCTGCGGATCTCGGTTTGCGACTGTTTCGGATGAGCGGGCGCCGGGCACCTGCCTATATCGATCGCGTCGTCAACGGCTCACCGGCTTACGAGGTTGGTCTGCGGCCAGATGACCTCGTGATTTCGCTCAACGGTGACCGAATCGGCAGCATCCGTGAATTCGATGCCATTATGGAAACAATTGCGCCCGGGCAGGAAGTCATTATTATCGTCAAACGCAAACAACAGTTGATTCGCGTACCCATCACGCCAGTTGAAAAGGACTAGTCAGCCAATATGACTGCTCGCCGCATCATTACATCAATGCTCGCCCTGTTTATGGTTTGCTGCGCTGGCCATCAGGTTCTGGCCCAGCCTGACGAATCCAGCCGCGACGCGGATGAAAAGATCATGCAGGGATTGCGGCTCACACCGCGGGCTTTTCGGATTGCCGCTCAACGCGTGGAGTCCACACTGGTTGCGATTGAATCGTTTGGTGGTACCAGTACCGCGGCTGGCAAGATCGGTGGCATTCGCCAGCAGGGCGAAGGAAATACCACCGGCATAATGATCTCGCCCGATGGGTATGTGATTACCAGTGCGTTTAATTTTATTGAGCAACCACCCGTTATCACGGTGATAACCAGTGACGGTGTGCGTCGGGTCGCCAAATTGCTGGGAAGGGATGATACCCGTCGCATTTGCTTGCTCAAAATCGAAGATGTTGAGGATATGCCAGTACCTGAGATGATCTCACCGGACGAAATCCGCGTGGGTCAATGGGCGGTCTCGGTCGGTGTGGGCTATGGAGACTCCAATCCAGCGATTTCGATGGGCATCATCAGCGCCAAAAATCGCATCGGCGGTCGGGCGATCCAGACCGACGCAAATATCAGCCCGGCCAACTACGGCGGTCCATTGCTGGACATCGAAGGCCGAATGATCGGAATCTGCGTGCCTATGTCAGCCGATTCGCAAAACCTGGCCAGCGGCGTGGAGTGGTATGATTCGGGGATTGGATTTGCGATTCCGCTGGTTGGACTCGAAGGGCTGATCGAGCGTCTCAAGGACGGTCGCCATATTAAGCGAGCCTTTCTGGGGATCCAGTCCGAAGACATCGAAGACACAGACGGTGTCAAGATTACAGAAGTCGTTCCGGATACCGCCGCTGCCGAGGCTGAGCTGAAAACAGATGACGTGATCATCAAAATCGATGAGCACCCGACGCCCAACGTCGCTGAATTGCGTAGCGTCCTGGCAAAATACTATGCCGGCGACGATGTGCAACTGACCTTCATTCGTGACGACGACGAAGACACGATGACCGTAACACTTGGCTCACCTACCCAACAAGAGGCAGAAGATACGCCAAGCCTGTTCCCCGGACGCCGGCGTGTTCCGCAACCAGGCCGGTAGACAGCCTTTGCATTCGGTCTGTGACAACGCGATTTCTCGAATGCGAATCGCGATTTGCCGCATTTCGCATAATTCGATATGCTAATGGCAACGCCTGATTGGCGGTCTCACCAGGGGCAACTGGTGAAACAAGGAATCTAACATGCGTGCCTTTTTCATTTCGCAACACAGTCTGCTTGTTGCTGCGCTTGCTGGTTTGTTTGTCGTAGCGTCTTCTTCCTCACTGGATGCACAACAGCGTTCAACTCGGTCGGGTCAGGCCGAGGCTACTCAGGCAGAATCGCCTGCCACATTGCGGGAAACCCTCGCAGACATCAAGGCGTTTTCGCGACGCCTGGATGATGCCGAGACGGACGAGCAAAAAATTGACGCCATCGTCGATCTCAGTGCCCTGTACCTGCGGGTTGTTGGCGATCCCCGTTTTGCAGTGTCGGAGCGGCTACAGGGTTATCGCGGACGCATCGCGGCCCGTCTGAAGCGTCAGGAGAACCTGATTGCCCGGGCCAAACACAAGGCCGCCAGGGAAAACCGGGGTGAACCGAACCAGCATGCAGGGATTTCTGTCGGGACCCCGGTTGAGGAAACTCGCGAGTTTGCCTCGGCCGTCATTGACCGACAATGGCGACTGATGACTCATGCAGCGGGCGGTGCCGGCCCGTCGTTGTATCACGCCAGCGGGATGTACGGCACGGCGGGACATTTCCATCGAGGACAACACGGCGGCATCATGGGTGATCATGGTGCTGAATTGGTCAACCTGATCCAAACCATCCTGCATCCGGACTTTTGGCAGGAAAACGGCGGATCAGGGATGACTTATTACTATCAACCGTTGCGTATTTTGGTAGTGCGGGCGACCACCACCGTCCACGAGGATCTGGAGCAGTTCCTCGAGCGACTACGCTAGTGATTTTGGGAAAAGGTAGTTTCAACAAGGGGTGGTTCGATGAAAGCTGCTGCGCTAACCGGTTTGCTGATTGCATTGCTGTGTCCCGAAATCTGTTTTTCCCAATCGGACGATGATCCCTTTGGCGGAGGAAGTGGGGCCGAACGCAGTCCGTTTGATGAAGAGCCTCGCCGGCCCGAGATTCCCCAAACGCCTGGCACCGACGATCTAAGACGTTTGCATCAACATATCGAAGAGCTGAAGGCACAGCTCATGCGTACTGAGATGCAATCGAAAGTGAGGGCGGAGGAAAACGCAACGACGCGAGCTGCCCTCGAGAAAGAGCTCGCGCACAGGCAGCTTGTGCAAGCGGGTTATCAGGAACTGCTGCAACTCTTGATCGCGCACCGTGAACCGCAAATGCAAATGATGGGAATAGCCGAACTGCAGCGATTCACCGAGCAGTATCGTGACGAGATTCACCGCGATTGGTCTGTGGACGACGCGGTGATGGAGCGGTTGATTCACTTGCTCGATTCGCCTGCAGTGGAAACCAGTACGGCTGCCAGCCGAGCGCTTGTTACCATCGACCCCGTCGTGGCCGGCAGGTTGGGGTTTCAGTCCGGCAAACATCCGTGGTTAAGTGAAAACCGGCCCGCCGAACATATTATTTTGAACCGGCGCGCCACAATGGACTACTACGAGACCCGCCTTGACGATGTACTCGAAGAGATCAGACAGAACTTCCGTGTTATGGTGACTACGGCTCCGGAAGTCGACACCGAACAACTGGTTACCCTGACTCTGGAGGGGATGCCGTTGCGTGAAGGCTTGGGGCGAATTGTCGAGCAACTCGGTTTGACCTTTCGTTTGATCGAAAACGAATTGCACATTCTGCCCATTGATCACGACGAAGCACGACTTCCCCTGACCTACAACGTTCGCGGTCTGCTGACCGGTCAGCTCACGATCGAAGACATTGTGAGAATTTCCCGTGAAGCTGTTGTGAATGACCGTAGCGAGGAAGAGACCGGATTTGCAATTCGGCCCGTCGATGAGCATCGTGTACTGGTTTCTGGCTCGGAACAGCAACATACCAAAGCGGCTATGTTATTCAGTATTTTGTTGCGTTTTGACCCCCGGCACGACGATTAGCTGTCTGTACCCGACGCCAGACCGGTTACCATCATGCCCGGCCAATAATGTCGAACAATTGTTCGATGTGTTCGGGCGGAGTGTAGATGTTGGGCGAAATGCGAAGTGAGTTCAGTCCCTGAGTGCCAAAAGGCCTGACCACAATCCGGTTTTCTTCAAAAAGCCGCTGCGCGATTTCGGCGCTGTTTCCCCGCTCGAAATTGACCGCGATCACTGCGGAACCCTGATTCCAGTCCGAGGCTGATTTCCAGGTACACCCGTTTGTTTTTTGACACAAGTCACTGGTCAGCTCAAGCAATTCACGCAAACGGTTCGCCCTGGCACGTGGTTCGACCGTGTTTAGGAAATCGATCGCGTCTCCCAAAGCAAGAAGTTCGGCCAGGTTGCGTGTGCCGTAGTCTTCGTACCGGCGAGCCGACAACGGCCAGCGTTGCTGACCCCAGGTCACCCACATGGCTTGCAGGTTTTCATGAATTGCTTTGGAAACGTAGGCCAGTCCCAGTCCCTTGGGTGCGCCCAGCCATTTGTGCGGACTTGTGGCCAGCACATCGACACCCATTTCGGCGACATCGACAGGAATCATGCCCACCGACTGGGCCGCATCCACCGCGACGAATTCCACGCCCAGTTGTCTGGCCATACTGGCAATTTCCTTAACCGGGTGACGCAGGCCAACTGTGTTGTCGATATGGGGTAGCACAAGCAGTCGCGTACGGTCGCTGATTTGCTGCCGGTACACATCGGTGATCTGTTCGATCGTCGCTTCGTTAACGGTATCGAGCGGATAGTCGAATTGGCGAACGGAGTAGCCGCGAGCCGGGGCGACATGTTCAAAGGCCAGTGAAGCGCCGGGATGATTAAGCGAGCTAAACAACACCTCGTCAACTTCGTCCAGTGGCAAACCGTAAGCGAGTGTGTTGAACATTTCGGTTGTGTTATGCGTGATGGCGATCTCAGCCGGATCGCAACCCAACAGGGTAGCAGCCTTTCCACGAACCTCCTCACGCGGTTCATCCCACTGGCCGCCCCACATATGCAGCCACGGATTGGTTTCACAGACTCGCAAGTATTTCGCTCGTGCCTCCTGTACCGGGATCGGAATTGCACCGATCGATGCGTGGTTAAGGTAGATCAGTCCGTCGGCCAGGGAAAACTGTTTGCCAAGTTCGGTGAAGTCGACCGATTCCTGAGTTCGCCAGGCCGGATTGCGTATCAATGCGCCAAATGAATTGCGGGCATCCAATAAACAAGCTGCGGCGGCACTGGCGACACCCAATTTGCTGCTGGTTGAAAGAAAATCCCGACGGCTGCTCCTGGACTCGCGCATGGGTCCTCCTCGTGAGAAATTGCGATGTTGATCTCTCGCTAGTTATCACTGGCTGCGGGTTGTTCGTGCCAGATCACTTCAAATCGCCCGGATGAATCGGCTGCGGCGCGAGCCATTCCACCGGTGCTGTATTGCATCGAGATGCTGCCGTTTTGGTCCAGGGCAATGATGCCGCCCGCCGCAGCAGGTAATTCGGAAGTGAGGATTTCGCGAACGGCTTCCTCGACCGTTACACCCTGGTACTTGATTCGAGCCGCTACATCGAAGGCAACCGCGCGGCGAATAAATTCCTCACCGATTCCGGTGCACGAAACGGCGCAGGTTTCATTGGAGGCCCACGTGCCGGCTGCCACAATGGGCGAATCGCCCACGCGTCCAAACTGCTTGTTGGTCATGCCTCCGGTCGACGTACCCGCGGCCAGATTGCCGTGTGAATCCAGCGCCACACATCCCACCGTGCCCATATACGAGCCGGTGTCCAAATCCAGCAATTGCAACTGCCTCGCAGCACCCTTTCCATTGCCGTTGTCCCGTTCCTGGAGAAACTCGTTCCAGCGTTTTTTGGTCGCAGGCGTATCGAAATAATCTGGTTCAACGAGTTCGACTTGCTGTAGTTCACCGAACTCGTCAGCGCCCGGACCGGCCAGCAGGACATGGGGTGTTTCCGTCATGACGAGTCGGGCCAGCGAAATCGGATTTTTGATTGTGCGTACCCCGGCAATCGCACCACAAGCGAGATTGCTGCCGTCCATGATCGACGCGTCGAGTTCGTGTTCACCCTCTGCGTTGAATACGGCGCCCTTGCCAGCATTGAAATGCGGATCGTCCTCGAGAAAACGGATCACGGCCTCGACCGCTTCCAGGCTCGTCCCGTCATTCACCAGAATCTTCTGTCCGATTTCCAGTGCCTGTTCCATGGAATCATGGCGACTCTGGTTGGCCTCGTCAGAAAACATGTCGGGTGATGATCCGGCTCCGCCGTGAATGGCAATGGAGTAAGTCAGTTGCTCGTTTGATTCCTGGGCGATTGCATTAGACGTCATGAGAATTACCAACAGGATGGAATAGCAGCTTTTGAACATGTTCAACTCCGGAGGTCCTGGCAGGGATCGGAATAATTGTCTTAACCGCTCAACTGCAGCCTGATTTCCGGTCCTGGCGTGCCCTGATTTTAGTTGATCAGGAGAATTGTTGTGATCCCGCGGGAGCAAATAGATAAAATAGAACCAACGCGAAAATTGTGGCTCTACTACGGTTGTGACCGCTGAAGCAACATGCAAGTCAAACGATCCTTACCGTCCATTCCGCAGCTGTATCGCAATATGCGACGCTGGACAGAGATCTTTTCGGTGCTCAGCAAATACGGTCTGGCTGACTGGTTAAGCCGCACACATATTGATTTTGTCAAAAACCAGCTAAAGTCGCCTGATGGCGAGGCGTTGGCCCGTTTAACCAAAGCGGAAAGGATTCGGCTGGCACTCTCCAACCTCGGCCCCACCTTTATCAAGTTCGGCCAGATGCTCAGTACCCGGCCTGATATTGTCGGTATCGAACTGGCCACGGAACTGGCCAAGTTGCAGGCCAATGTTCCTGCCGATTCATTTGACCAGGTTCGGCAAACGGTCGAGGAGGACCAGGGGCGACCGCTGGAGGAGTTGTTCCTGAGCTTCGACGAAGTCCCGCTTGCCTCGGCATCCATCGGTCAGGTACATCAGGCCCAATTACTCAATGGCCAGGATGTAATCGTCAAGGTTCGGCATGCGGGAATCGAACGTGCAATTGAAACGGACCTCGATATTCTCGCCGGACTGGCCCAGATGGCTGAGCGGACCGAGGAATTTCGCCCTTACCAACCCAAGGCACTGGTCGCGGAAATGGCCCGTACGATGCCACGTGAGCTGAACTTCAAACTGGAACTCCGCAACCTCATGCAATTCGCCACCATGCTGGAGAATTCCAGGGATGTGCGTATCCCAAAGGTCTATGAGGACCTGTCCAGCGAACGCATGTTGACCATGGAACGGCTTGACGGATTCAAGCTGACCAAACTATCGACCGCCGAAAACGGCTCTATAGAGCAAGAGCTGGTAGCCGATCTGCCGCCGGAAGTGGATCTACCGACCGTGGGCCGAAATGGCGCG
This sequence comes from Pirellulaceae bacterium, assembly GCA_051010855.1. Taxonomy (GTDB): domain Bacteria; phylum Planctomycetota; class Planctomycetia; order Pirellulales; family Pirellulaceae; genus CAJQPP01. Next base: position 8,561 of record JBPCVB010000313.1, read on the forward strand.
AATCTGTACCTGCAAATGATTTTTAACGACGGCATCTATCACGCCGATCCTCATCCGGGCAACGTCCTGATTATGGATGATGGCCGAATCGGCCTGCTGGACTTTGGCATGGTGGGCCGTATCAGCGAGCAATTGCGGGAAGACATCGAATCCATGCTGATGTCCATCGTAAATCAGGACGTGGTGATGCTGGTGACCTTGGTCAAACGCGTAGGCGCTTGTCCCATGGATCTGGACGAATCGGCCCTGAGCTGCGAAATCGCCGATTTTGTCGGGCATTTTGCCTCCCAGTCGATGTCACAGTTCGACATGAGCGGGGCGCTCAACGAGTTCATTGGGATCGTCCGCCGGTTTCATATCACTTTGCCAGGCGAAGCAGCCATGTTGATCAAGGTGCTGGTCCAGCTGGAAGGAACCGGGCGATTGCTGGACCCGGAATTCAGCCTGATGGAGATCATGAAGCCGTTCCACCGCCGCTTGCTGTTGCGTCGGCTCAGCCCCACCCGACAAGCCAGAAAGATACGGCGAATGTATATGCAGGTCGAGCACCTCGCGGATTCTCTCCCGGGAGCCATCACGAATATTCTGGAGCAGATCCAGCGTGGCAAATTCGATGTACATCTGGACCACCGTCGGCTCGGTCCTTCAGTCAACCGGCTGGTTATGGGCCTGATGACCAGTGCCCTTTTTCTGGGCTCGTCGGTCATGCTCAGCTACAAAGTGCCCCCTTTGATGTTTCCCAATACACAGTGGATGGGCATAACGGATCTGTCGATGCTGGGGCTGCTAGGTTGCCTGACCAGTCTGTTTCTGGGGTTCCGCCTGTTCCTGGCGATTCGCCGGTCGGGCAACCTGGACAAAGGAGAATAGGCGTCACCCTGGTTGGCGCCCGTCAGGCCGCATCTTGTCGTGAGTTGGTCTTCTGCGACCTGGTCTGCCGCTGGTGCTGACTAAGCTCGATCACGTGCTCAATGCGGGAATTGAGGGTTTCCAGGTCCTCCAGCACCTGTTGCTGCCGCTGGTCAATTAGACGCAACATCTCCAGTTGGCATTGGGTATCGGTCAAGACGCGGAATTCCTGAGTGAGCTGGCAATCAGGAATCAAGATCGGACGATTGTCCGGGCCGGCGGAACTAATGTCCGGCAGGGTCCTGTCAGGTCGGTTGGTGGAGATGGGCAATCCCGATTGGCGGTGGAATTGGGACGCCGGGGCATTAAAGTGTAGTGATTATCGGGGTAAAACGGCGTGGTCCCGTCCGGCAACCCGTGACGGCTTCCGGTTGGTCAATGTTGCCAATTTCCCGCAATCGACTGGACATGGATGAGGCAAAAATACTACAATCAGCCGCCTGCCTTCAGGATGCAAATCGTGGAGGCAAAATTTTTTGGTTTTCCGGTTTAGGCAGTTCGGCACGCCGTCCGATGGGTTGAATACACCCCTTAAACAGGAGGGAAAAGTCTCGGAGAGAATATGGTCAAGTTGCAAGTAAGAGAAAAAGAGTCCATTCAGGAGGCCGTTCGTCGCTTCCGTAAAATCGTGGAAAGAAGCGGGATCAAGAAGGAAATGCGTCGCCGCGAGTACTACGAAAAGCCCAGTGAAACCAAGCGTCGCGCCCGTCTCCGAGCCGAGCGTCGCAACCAGCGAGCCCGCAAACTGGCCAAACGCTAGTTCTGGCGGCTCCTCGACATTCAGACAACCCAAAGCGGAACCTGACCTTCAGGTTCTTTTTTTTGCGCTGCACAGCTCTTGCGCACGCCTTTTGCTTTGATGGCCTTTGCCCGAATGGGCCTCGTCGATTTCGCCTGGTAGCGATTCTGCCAATCGATCCGGATGAGGCGGTTTTCGGGACATGGCGGTTTTAGCCGCTTGCCAAATCACTGCTTCGCGTCATATGTGCCCGCAAATGATGACCTACCTTTTCAGGATTAATTGTATGTGTCACGAGTTGGAGTGGCCTCCGTCTGCGCGGTGGGCCCGTTCCGACACGGTTACCTTGCTGCAAACACCTGAAAGGTTGTTCGATGTCCAAAAAACTGCGACGACAACACTGGGTCGACTCTCGTGTTCAGGGAACACTGGTTCGACGAATTCTGATTCACTGGTGCGCTTTCTTCATGGTGACGCTGATGTGCGTCTCCCTGATGCAAATGTTACTGGGCGATCCCAACAAGACGATCGTCGAACGAATGACATCGCCAGGATCGGGACTGGTACTGATCGGTGTCATCATGATGGCCCTGTTTCCGGCATTCGCACTGGACACCATCCGGTTCAGCAACCGCTTTGTTGGTCCGGTCGCCCGTCTCCGCAAATTCATGCGGGATCTCAACGACGGCGAACGCGTGGGCGCTCTCGCTTTCCGCGACAACGACTTCTGGTCCGAAGTTGCCGACGAATTCAACACGATTTCGCAGCGTGTTCAGGATCAAGCCAAAGAGATCGAAGATCTCAAGCAAAAAATGGCCGAGTCCAATTCGGCGGCCGTCTAGGCCAGTCCGTTAATCCATTTTCCGGAAGCTTCTTTTGCCAGCCGTGCTGCACCACGCAGTCGCGGTCCGGTAACCGCTATCTGATTGCCTGAGGATGAACATGAATTCCACAAGCCACAACTCTTCGAGTTCCCAGTCACCCCGAAGCCGTCGCAGATCGGTTCGCGGGACGGCCACGGTGGAACTGGCCCTTTGCCTGCCCATGATCGTGCTGGTCGTGTTCGGCGCCGTAGAAGGAGCCAGCATGATCTTTCTCAAGCAAACCCTGGTGCAATCGTCCTACGAGGGCATCAAGGTCGCCGTCAAGCCAAAATGCCACCAACGCCGACGTCATTGCAGCGACGGAAAACGTGTTGGTCGGGCGGTCACTCAATTCGGTTCGCGTCGAATTGAATCCGTCCAATGTTGCCTCGGCCAACCGTGGCGATCTGATCACGGTCGAGGTGTTTGCTCCCAGTGATGCCAACAGCCTCTTCCCGTTTGGCCCATTCCTGGGCCATGAGGTTTCCGGACGTGCCGTAATGGTTAAGGAATAAAGCGGCAGGACCAACCCCTGTTACTCGTCGACACAACTACAGGAATCACAACCATGACTCAGTCCATGACCAGTCAATCCAGCCCGTCCCATCGTCTGACCAGCCAGCGTCGCGGTGCCATGATGGTGCTGATCTCCGTTTTGCTGATCATTCTGTTTGTCGCTGCTGCCTTCGCTATCGACGTTGCTTACATGCATGCAACGAGAGCCGAACTCAGAACAGCGACAGACGCCGCAGCTCGTGCTGCCAGCGAAGCATTGGGCCGTTTGCAGGACACGGAGGCCGCGATACAGGCTGCCATGGATATTGCTGCTGAAAACCGGGTGGCCAACAAGCCACTTGAACTGGCCCGCGAAGACATCATCCTGGGCACGCATACCATTCAACCTGATGGCACTTTCCAGTTCACACCAGATGTCGAGCCCTTTACGTCGATTCAGGTTCGCGGACGCCGCGTCGAGGGATCGCCGTCGGGTCCGGTGCCACTGTTCTTTGGACCGTTGCTGGGTGTTACGGAGTTCGAGCCTGTGCAGTTTGCCACGGCCAGTCGTCTGGATCGGGACATTGCCCTGGTGCTGGATGTTTCCGGATCGATGAGGAATTTCGGGCGATTCGATGCTCTGAGAAATGCTTTGACGGTATTCCTGATCGAACTGGACAACATGCCCCAGCAGGAAGTCGTCTCGTTGGCAGTGTACAACCAGAATGCCCGTCGGGTGCAGCCCATGACGGCTGACCTGAGTCAGATTCGCGATGCCTTTGATGAAGAAACACCCGGCGGTTTCACAGCCATTGGGCGAGGTATGCAGGCCGGTCTGGCGTCCATCAAACATGATGCACAGAGCCGTCCCTTTGCATTCAAGGAACTGATCGTGATGACCGACGGTAACCACAATACCGGCGTTAGCCCGCTGAGTATCGTGCCCGAGGCCGTCGCCGAAAACGTCATTGTGCACACGATTACGTTTAGCGAAGGAGCAAATCAGGCACTGATGCGTCAGGTTGCTGAGGACGCCAACGGGCTGTTCCAGCATGCCAATACGGACGAAGAGCTGATTGAGGTGTTTCGCGAAGTCGCCCTGCAAATCCCGGTCGTCCTGATTGACTACTAGTCCACGACTCTCTAACTACGGTTCAGCAAGATGAAATCAAGACAGAGAAAATCAGCAGATCGCAGCGGAGCGACCGTCGTGGAAATGGCCATGTGCCTGCCCGTGCTGTTCCTGCTGCTGTTTGGCTGCTACGAGTTTGCCCGAGCCAACATGATGCGACATGCGACCGAAGCGGCAGCGTACGAGGGAGCCCGCGTGGGCATCGTGCCCGGTGCCAAGGTCTCTGATGTTGAGGACGCCTGCCGTTTTGTCCTGTCCACCGTAGGCATCCGCGAATTCGACGTAGAGGTCAATCCCAGTCCGATTACTCGCCGGGATCGCAAGGTACGTGTCACCGTCACCCTGAAAATGCGTGACAACACCTCGATCGGGCTGCTGTTCAACGAAGAGTCCGAATTCAGGGGAGAGTGCGAGCTGACCCGCGAAGGTTTCTAGGCCCAGCTGATCTTCTTTAACCAACGACAATCGGTTGAGCGGTTGTCGCGTTGTTTGCCGCCGACCATCTCAAAGTCTCCCGCCGCTTGCGGGTAGTGCACGAATACGGCCGCCGCCAGTTGTTGGCTCGCGGGAATTCCCAGCTTGTCGAAATAGTGATCGGCGATCAGCGTTCCACTGGACCAGTAATTCGGCAGGTCATGGGCCGTCAGCAGCAACAGGAAATTCTGGACCGCCGCAGCCGTGGCAGCCAAATGCTCGCGATTAACGCGTTGCAGTTTGGCGGAATCGGCACCGTCACCTGGCGATTGTGGCAACCACGTGAATAGTGTCAGGCTGCCACAGCCGGCCAACAATGCTGGCAGCTTGGCACCCGGTTTCAGATTGGGGACGACCTCACGGACAGATGTTGCCATGCGGCGGCAACTGGAACAGTCCATCCAGTAGGCACGCCAGGGTTCCGCCAGTCCGTCCTGTTTGCGGTCATAGTGAAACGGTGCCCAGCCGCAATCGCGAATGGCTTGCTGTACAAGATCATCGCCAGCAGCGAGTTGCTGGTCCGTCCAGTTGACCGGGTTCATCGGGTCAGCCAGCACCTTCCTGGTTTTTCGCTGGCGGATGATATCCTGAACGATCTTGTGGCGTTGCGTCATTAGTTTCACATCTCTCCGGGGATCATTGCGGCACCTGTAGCTGGCGAAGGCAAGTTGATAAAATTGGCAGCCAACTTCAAGGGGTCAGCCCTGATCTTCGGTTTATCAATGCTCTACCGGGAAATCGATATGAAATTGCCGTCAAAAATCCGAACGTGGGCCGTCGCTGGCCTGATGGCAGGCGTCATTGCAATGCCATGCGTCGCTCAACAGCCAAGTGAAGTCACCGAGGTTGAGGGCATCACCGAATACCGACTGGAAAACGGTTTGCAGTTGTTGCTGTTCCCGGACGATTCCAAGCCCACCTTCACTATCAATATGACGATTGGTGTCGGTTCGCGTCATGAAGGATATGGTGAGACCGGCATGGCCCACTTGCTGGAGCACATGCTGTTCAAGGGAACACCGACGCACCGTGACCCGCCCAAACTGCTCAAGGACCGCGGGGTGATCGACATGAATGGTACGACGTGGGTTGATCGCACTAACTACTACGAAACCCTGCCGGCCACTGACGACAACCTGGAATTCGCCATTCGCATGGAAGCCGATCGCCTGGTCAACAGCACAATCCTGGCAGAAGACCTGGCGTCAGAAATGACGGTCGTTCGCAACGAATTTGAACGTGGCGAAAACTCACCGATTTCCGTGCTGCGTCAACGCATGATGGCCACAGCCTTCGAATGGCATAACTACGGTAAATCGACCATCGGTAATCGCAGCGATATTGAGCGTGTGCCAATCAACAACCTGCGAGCGTTCTACGAACGTTTCTATCAGCCGGATAATGTGATGCTGGTTATTGCGGGCAAATACGATCAGGAAAAGGCACTTGACTGGGTGCAGGAATACTTTGGTGCCCTGTCCCGTCCCAAAACCAAACGCGACAGCACCTGGACCGAGGAACCGGCTCAGGATGGTGAACGCACAGTAATCCTGCGACGCGTGGGCGAAGTCCCCATAGTTGGAGTTTTGTACCACGTACCGGCGGCTTCCCATCCTGACTTTGCCGCCATTCAGGTGTTGGGAAGTATTTTGTCGCGGGAACCCAGCGGTCGCTTGTACAAGGCGCTGGTGGAACCTGGCGTCATGACGTCTGTGTTTGCCGGAGCCCGACCCACGCACGATCCCGGTGCACTGATGGGTATGGGACAGGTCGGCGAAGGTCACACTGCGGAGGCAGCACGCGACCAGCTGATTGAAATCCTCGAAGGCGGTTCGCTCGCCACAATCGATGAAACCGAAGTCAAACGGGCCGTGCAGCAATTGCTGAAACGTCGCGAAAACCTGCTGGCCGACAGCCAGCGTCTCGCACTGGAACTCAGCGAATGGTACGGCTACGGCGACTGGCGATTGTTTTTCCTGCACCGCGACCGGTTGGAACAAGTGACTCCGGAAAAGGTGCGTGAAGTCGCTGCTCAATACCTGCTGGAAAGCAACCGCACGGTCGGTATGTTCATCCCCAGCGAAGATGTGCAACGCGTCCGCGTGCCCAATGCTGCAGCCATTGAAACCATGGTCGGCAACTACACGGGCCGTGAAGCAGTCGCGGCGGGCGAATCGTTTGTACCGACTCCCGAAACCATTGACGCGCGTACCATCCGTGGCGAATTTCAAAACGGAATTAGCTACGCGCTTCTGCCCAAGGAAACCCGTGGCGACCGGGTGACATTGTCCCTGCAACTGCATTTTGGCGACGAAGAATCTCTCAAGGGGCGTGTTACCGCCGTCGAACTGCTCGGCAGCTTGATGACCAAGGGTGCCGGTGACATGAACCATGAGGAACTAAAGGACTACCTCGACGAAAAACGCATCAATCTATCGGTTAGCTCCGGTCTGGGTTCGCTGACGGTAAACATGCGTACGCGCCGCGAATTCCTTATGGATGCTCTGGACGTCATGCAGCAAGTGCTCCGTCAACCAGTGTTGCCGGAAGATCAGTTTGAAATCGAACGCAAGAGCCAGTTGTCCCAGCTTCGAGCCAGCTTGCCAGAACCACAGATGTTGGCCATCACGACTTTCATGCGATCGATGATGCCCCATCCTGTCGACGATGTGCGTTATTCGCCGACCCTCGAGGAATCCATCGAGCGCATGGAGGCGGTCACCATCGATCAGGTTCGAGAGTTGTATGAGCAATTCATTGGTGGCCCGCACGGCGAGGTTGCCGTCGTGGGCGACTTTGATGCCGATGAGGTGTCCGATCGTCTGGAAGCCATGTTCGACGGCTGGGTGGCCAAACAGCCCTATTCACGCATCGAATCATC
>JBPCVB010000314.1:0-3328 GCA_051010855.1 Pirellulaceae bacterium
CTCGTCCGAAACGTAAGGTCGGATGGGACGTACGACGATCCTGCGGCGGTGGCCGGTGTCCAAAGCCAGTACCAGTGTGGAATGCACCTTTAGCGGACGTTTGTTGGCGTACTTGCCCTGAAGAGAAAGCAGAACATCGTCCGTCATATCACCAGATGCGATTTGCACTTGTTCCCGCAACGTTGGGGTCGGATTCGTTTCCGTTTGGAAGCTCGGTGTCAGCAGGCGTGGATTGTCCGTTGCACAGGGTTTTTCCGTTATTCGAAATTCATCGACGGATGCGACAGAGCGGGACGCGTGACCTGGCAGAGCGAGCGCGAGTATCCCCAAAACTGACCAGCCAGTCCCAATCAACATCAGGTGAGTATGGATACGTTGCGACATCCCTGAAAATATCGACAACGATTAACACCTCGGTGCGGCCCCGCCTCTGCTGTCTGGACTAACCCCGATAATCGGCAATGTCTGGCACGGCAAAGGTTCGCAAAATCCGTCAGCTTACGGAAAACGGGCGTTGGCAACTCAGGGTGCCAGCTTTTTCAACTTGCGTTGCAAGGTGCGGCGAGGAATGTCCAGCACTCGCGCGGCTTCCGAAATATTGCCATCGCAAGACGCCAGGACTCGCTGGATGTGTTCCCATTGGGCGGTGGCCAGCGAAGGCGGGACGAAATCGTTTGTCGGTTCTTCTTCGACTGAATCCTCTTCAAGGGCAGCCAGCACCTGATCGGCGTCGGCCGGTTTGGTGACGTAGTTCACCGCTCCCAGTTTTATCGCTTCGACGGCATTGGTGATGCTGCCGTAGCCCGTCAGGATGACGGCCCGGGTACGCGGTGAGATATCAGCAAACGTGGTCAACAACTCCAGGCCCGATTTGCCAGGCATCTTCAGATCCAGCACGGCCAGGTCCGGTTGGCGCTCGGTGGCCACGTTGACCGCCTCATCGTAGTTGGCCGCACAGCAAACTTCGTAGCCGCGGCGTGTCAGGGATTTCTCCATGCGGCCACGCAGCGTATCGTCATCGTCGACGACCAGGAAGATCTTTTTGTCGTTGCTGTTCATGCGGAAACCTCTACCTCATTTTGCTCGATCTGGCAGATGCAGGGAAGGGTCACCGTTACGGTAGTGCCGGTCGGAAGAAATGGATCGTTTTGAGATTGAAAACGCACCGAGCCACCAAGTTCCTCAATCACATTCCGGGCCAAAAAGACTCCCAGACCCATACCCTTGCCGGGTGGTTTCGTCGTGAAAAACGGCTCACTGACGCGTCTCAAGACTTCCTCCGACATTCCTGTGCCATGATCCTGGATGGCCCAGATCATGCGGTTGTCATTTTTGGTAATTCGCACCTCGACCGATTGGTCCTGCGGGCTGGCGTCCAGCGCGTTTTGAATCAAGCCCCGAATGGCCTGAGACAACGCGTCAACGGGCACTTCGATCGGCGTGTCGCGGGTTTCGTTGGCGTATTGGACCTGCACGCGGCTGGCGTCATCCGTGAGGCCCAGGCAGACGTCTTTGCAAAAGTCAGCCATGCTGATTCGCTGCATCATCTCCCCCACCGTTTCGCCAGCGTGGCTGGCCATGCGATCCAGAATCGTTTTACAGCGATCCAGTTGCTGGCGAATCAGACCGACGTCCTCAATCAGTTCATCGGCGGCGCCGCCGTCGTTTTGACGCAGCGATTGTTCCACGTCCTTGGCGACCAGAGCGATCGTGGTTAATGGTGTCGAGAGTTCGTGAGCGGCTCCGGCGGCCAGTGTGCCGAGGGCTTCCAGTTTCTCGTTGCGGGAGCGGTCTTCCTGAACCACTCGCAAATCCAGCTCCTGTTCGCGCAAGGCTCCGGTCACGCGAGTCATGAAGTACACAATCACACTGCTGCAAGTGGCAAAGGCGACCAACAGCCCCAGTTGCGTCAATGACCAGTTCCCCTTTTCGGCAACAGGCAACAACGACAAACCCATGTTTAGCTGGTCAATCGGAATATGGCTGTACAACAATCCAATGAAACAGGCGATGGAAACGAAATTCAGTGTCCAGGCCCAGACGCGATCAAGCAGCACGGCCGAAAGACTCAGATTCACGAAAAAAAACAGCCAAAATGGATTTGAGGGACCGCCCGTAACGTACAACAGGGTTGCCAGTGACAGCATGTCCATGGTCATAACCCAGCCGAGCACATTTTCGAACGATCGTGATGGTTCGGAGTGGTCCACGCGGCGTTCTCGCGTCATCCAGTAAATCAACAGCAGGTTGGAAGCGACCGTTAACGAAATAACCACAATGAGAGGCCAAATCTGCAAATGGATTCCCAAAATCAAGGTTGCCCCGGCAATTGTCAGCAACTGGCCAAAAACCGCGACCCAGCGCATTTTGATCAGCCAGCCGGTATTTACGGCAACTCGTTCTTTGGTTCCAGGCACAGGCGGTTAATCGTTCGGTAGAATTACAGTTATCAAGGGGCCGGACCGATACGGTATATGGAAATAACCGCTTCGATCTGTCCATCATAACACTGTGATTCGTCGCCCGTGATCACGATTTGTGAATTGGCGATTCTGACCAGAGCGTTTAGAATGATTCGCAGTTCCAGTAATTCCCAAGCTAAAAATCGCACGATGGCGACCCAAACGCAAACTCCGGACGACACTGTCCAGACGAATCCAACCAAAGGCGAAACCGATGCGATCGGTCGCCCTTACTCGACGGTGTTGGCCGACGCCCCCGCGCTCAGCCGGAAGGGGTTAACACGACTGTTGATCCTGATGTGCGTGGTGCCAATCGCGACAGTCTTGATTTTGCAACTGACGATGCCGCCGGTGAATCCAGGGTCCCTGAAGGCAGACTGCCGGTTGGTAAATGTTCCGCCTGCCAAATACTATGAAACGCGTCTGGAGGACCGTATCAGTTTTCCGACCGCGGCCATCGTTGTTAAGAATACGGGTGAAGAGAGCTGGACTCACTTGAACATCCGGATCAACAGTGGTCACTACCAAATTTACGAACATGGGTCGCCGCTGGAGCCCGGTCAGGAACGGACATACTTGCTGAATCGCTTCGTCCACCGTTCAGGTGCGGTTTTTGATGTGGGTATTAACCGGCCCTATAGTGTGGAAATCTACGCTCGTCTGCCGAATCAGAGCCGCGGCACCTATGAACGAGATCTGGATTAGCCGGTTGCTGTGTCAGATAGTGGATTGCACTATTCTGGTCAGTGATTCCCGCAATCTGCGGTTTCATGTTCTCGTCCGAATTTCCTTTTTTTGTGAAAAGGGGCCAAAATCACTCTTCCTGCGCAAAGTCGAAACCTATAATTCGAAAGCCCTCGTTCAAA
>JBPCVB010000315.1:0-2713 GCA_051010855.1 Pirellulaceae bacterium
GTATGTCGCTACCTGGCAGTGGCACCACTGGCGGATTTGGCGGCGGATTCGGTCGCGGCGGCGGCGTGTTTTGAATTTCGGTCTCTTTGATCCGCAAGACGCCGGGGCGACGATCAAACGCAGAGCACGCCAGGACGCAGAGGATAAGGCAGCTGGTTACGGCACGCTCTGGTTCTCTGCGCCCTCAGCGAACCCTGCGTTATATTTCAAATCCCACGACCGCATGCGCTATTGCGCTGTCTTCATGCCCAGCTTGCCCAGCAGCTCCATGTCAGAGCTTTCTTCGGGATTGGGAGTGGTCAACAGCTTGTCGCCATAGAAGATGGAATTCGCACCCGCCAGGAAACACAATGCCTGCCCCGTCTCGCCAATCGAACGCCGCCCTGCCGACATCCGCACATACGATTTCGGCATCAGGATGCGGGCCACTGCGATCGTCCGCACCAGTTCCAGCGGATCGATCATCTCCTGATCACCCAGCGGCGTGCCCGGCACCGGCACCAGCATGTTGATCGGGACCGAGCCTGGATGGTTGGGCAACGTCGCCAGCGTGTGCAGCATCCCGGCCCGGTCATCCTGCAATTCACCCATGCCGATGATTCCGCCACAGCACACGCTCATGCCGGCATCGCGTACATTTTGCAGTGTATCCAGCCGGTCATCGTAGGTGCGCGTCGTAATCACCTCGGGGTAATATTCGCGCGATGTATCAATGTTGTGGTTGTAGTAGTCCAGGCCGGCGTCGGACAGTTTCTGTGCCTGCTCCGGCGTCAACATGCCCAAGGTCATGCAGGTTTCCATCCCCAGATCCCTGACCTTTTGCACAATCTCTACCAATTGGTCGATGTTGCGATCCTTGAGGTCCCGCCACGCAGCGCCCATACAAAACCGACCCGCTCCGTTGGCCCTGGCCGCTTTGGCAAACTCAACGACCCGGTCCGGGTCCATTAACTTTTCGTTGTCCACGCCGGTCTGGTAGCGGGCCGACTGCGAGCAGTATTTGCAGTCCTCACTGCAACCACCCTGTTTGATATTCAGCAGCGTCGACAACTGGACTTCATTCGGATCGAAATGTTGACGATGAACGCCGGCTGCCCGGAACACGAGATCCATCAAGGGCATCTCGAATAAATCGAGCACCTCCTGCCGGGTCCAGTCATTACGAATGTCGGTGTCAGTGGGTGCAGAAATTGAACTCATTGGATATCCGTTACCAGTTCCAGTGCCCGATCAATCGCGATCCAGGCGGTTTTCAGTTGTTGTTCGGTCATGCAGTAGGGTGGCATCAGGTAAATCACGTTGCCCAGTGGTCGAATTAGTACGTCCGGGATCGATTCGTGCGGCTCCCAAAACCACTGCTTGAGTTGGTCGCCAACTGTCGAACTGTATCCGGGATCGTCAACGCTAATGTCCATAGCCGCAATCGTACCTCGTTGACGCAGCCGGGTCGCACAAGGATGTCGGGAGACCTGTTGTAAACCATCCTGGTGTGCTGCGGCAATCGCATCCCACGCGCGGCGAGTTTCGGGTAACTGCAGCAATTCCAGCGAAGCATTGGCTGCCGCACAACCCAGTGGATTCGCGGTGTACGAATGACCGTGACAAAACATCACGGGCTGGTCACCGGTGAATGATTCGTAGATTCGGTCGCTGGCCACGGTGACACCCAGCGGCAGGAAGCCACCCGTCACCCCCTTGGACAGACATATCAAGTCCGGCTGAACATCCGCCACATCGCAGGCAAAGTTTTCACCCGTCCGGCCGAATCCCGTCATGACTTCGTCAAAGATGACCAGCACATCGTGTTGCCGCAGTCGTTCGATAACATCGACGACGAACTGTGGTCGGCACATTCGCATGCCTGCCGCGCCTTGCACCAGCGGTTCCATGATCATCGCGGCAACTTCGTCGCCGTGCTGTTCCAGGAACTGGTCCAGTGTCGCCAGTGCGGCAGCTTCCCTGGTTTCGATTTCCACGTCACCGTGCCAGGTATCTGCAAACGGTATCACGTCGACGTCGATCATCCAGCGTCGCCACGGCTCAAAAAACCCGCTGGACGCTCCGACCGACATGGCACCCAGGGTATCTCCGTGATAACCACCGTCGAATGCCATCAGTCGACGGCGAGTGGTCTGGCCCAGGTTTTGCCAATATTGAATGGCTATCTTCCAGGCCACTTCGACACTGGTCGAGCCGTCGTCGGAAAAGAACACGCGATTCAGGTCGCCCGGCAACAAGGTGGCCAGCGAATCGGCAAGCTGCACTGCAGGCTCGTGGGTGAAACCGGCAAAGATCACCTGTTCCAGTCGTTGGGCCTGCTCTGAAATCGCAGCGGCGATCCGCGGATGAGCGTGACCAAACAGGTTAACCCACCACGACGAAATACAATCCAGTAACTCTCGGCCGTCAACGGTATGCAACATCGCTCCATTGGCTGACTCAATGACAATCGGGTCACTGGTGGATGACGGGTACGAGAATGGGTGCCATACGTGACGGCGATCCCGCTGTATCAACGACTCGGCGCGAGTTTCCCGGGGCGGCGGCGTTAAGGATTTTTCAATCATTATCCGCCTTGCGATGCAGGATGACGAACAGCACACGATAGTCAGCGTCGAACGCGTCTACGGTATCTGTCGCGGTTTGTAGCACTGAACGCATTTCCGAGATCTTGCGTGGCTCAGTTTCCAACGAAGTGCAGGCGCCTATTGCC
>JBPCVB010000316.1:0-4195 GCA_051010855.1 Pirellulaceae bacterium
GTCCAGCCCAGCGCGTAAAGAATCGTGCCACGTCGATCTGCGCGACCGGTGGAACAAATGATTTCCGCAGCGCGCTTGAATTCCTCAGCCGTACAACCACAAATTCCGGCAACCACGTCGGGCGTGTAACGCGTGTAGTGCTGTTTGAGCAGCTGGAACACACAACGCGGATCCTCAAGCGCAGGATCGACGCGGGCATGCCCGTTTTCATCCAGCTGATAGCTCCACGACGACTTGTCGTATTTCTCGCCGTCCCATCCGGAAAAGTGACCATTCTCGAATCCATACCCTTCGTCCACCAGGAACGAGGCATTCGTATGCAGTCGAACGTAATCCTCGTGGTGCAGGTCGCGACTCAGCATGTAATGGATCAATCCGCCGAGAAAGGCAATGTCACTGCCGGCACGCAACGGCACGTAAACATCCGAGACGGCGGCCGTGCGATTGAATCGCGGATCGATGCAAACGATCTTTGCCTTGCGGAAGCGTTTGGCTTGCATCGCAAAACGAAATCCGACCGGATGGTTCTCGGCCGGGTTGCCTCCCATCACCAGCACGACATCGGTGTTGGCCACATCGGTCCAGCCATTTGTCATCGCGCCGCGTCCAAAAGTGGCAGCCAGACTGGCCACGGTGGGACCATGTCACAAGCGAGCCTGGTTTTCATAGGCCAGAATGCCCAGCCCGAACCGCATCTTGCCCAGCAGAAAATTGATCTCGTTGGTATCGGTGCAGCCACCGATCAGCGCCACATTAGTCCAGCGATTGACGGTGCGACCTTCTTCATCCTGTTCGACAAACGACTGGTCACGCGTGTCCTTGATGCGGCGGGCCATACGCTGAATCGCTTCCGGCCAGTCGATCTCGGTCCATTCCGCCGTACCGGCAGCGCGGTACATCGGACGAGTGATTCGCCGGTCATTGACAACGAATTGCTTAAGCGTGATACCCTTGGGACACAGCGTCCCGCGATTAACGGGGCTGTCCGGATCGCCTTCCACATGAACGACCGTGGATTTTACGTTGTCCGAACGATCACCCAGCGTGTGGATCACAACACTGCAACCCACGGCGCAATAGGGGCACACGCTGTGTGTCTGTGTGGTTCGTGAAATCTTCAGTTCACGCACCTGGGCCCGGGCAGAACGCAGATCGAATCCGAAAACGGTCAGGCCAGCCGCAACGGCCGCGCCAGTCTTGAACAAGTCCCTGCGGGAAAACAACGTCGGCATGGGTGCCTCGTTGTGGATGAGTGGACACCGATCGTTAACCGTATCGTATGATGGTCCCGGGCCGTGTCAAGCAACGTAGCGGGGCACGCATTAGACAAAAACACTCGCATTTCCTGGCATGACAGAATCCTCCACGCAACTAGGCGACAACATTCGCTTGCTCGGCAATATGCTCGGCGACGTAATCGTCGAGCAGGCAGGCAACAAATTGTTTGAGCTGGAGGAAGAAATTCGCCGGCTCTCCAAGGCCTGGCGTGGCGGTGACGCGTCGGCCAATGCTCAAATCGGCAAGGCGGTTGTCGAACTGACGTCCGACCTAACGCAAACCGGCGATGTGCTTAAGGCATTTGCCACTTACTTCAGCCTCGTGAACCTGGCCGAAGAGCATCAACGGATCAATATACTGCGACAACGTCGAGAGCGTGCTTTTGTCGAACATCAGCCCATGCGCGAATCAATTGCAGCAGCGTTCGAGACGCTTAAGCGCGAAGGCTTTTCTGCCGGTGAAGTCAAGTCGTTGTTGAACCAAATGCAAATCACGCCCGTGTTCACAGCGCATCCCACCGAATCGATGCGTCGGACCACGCGGGAAACCCTGCGATACCTGTCAAACAATCTTTTCGATCTGCGCAGCCCCGCCACGCTTGAATACCAGCGACCCGAACTGCTCGAAAACCTGCAAGCCGCCATTACGCTGCTGTGGCAAAGCGACGTTAGTCGCAAACGCAAGCCCACCGTCATGGATGAACTGCGGAATACCGGACTATATTTTTTCGAGCACACATTGCTGGACGCCGTGCCGCTGATCTACGAGCAGCTGGAATCGGCTCTGGCTCAATGCTACCCGGGGCAATCGTGGCATGTACCGTCGTTTCTGCGTTTCGGATCGTGGATTGGCGGCGACCGGGACGGCAATCCGTTTGTGACCAACGTCATTACGGAACAAGTCATTCACGAGCAACAGGAACTGGTACTGGAACGATATGCCAATGATATTCGGCAGCTGTATGAATTGCTTAGCCCTTCGCGCGACCGGTCAGGCTTTGATGCGGCGTTGCTGGAACAACTTGATGCAGAACTTTCCCGGATCCCCGACGATGAAGCCGCCACGCTGGATCGATTTGCCGCGGAGCCCTACCGGCAAAAACTGATCCTGATCTATCGTCGTTTGTTGGCATCACTGGAACAAAACGAGCAATCGTGGCGGGAGGCCGAACCGTTGCCGCGGGCCTGGAGCAGCGTCGACGAGTTTCTGCAGGACTTGCAACAGCTTGAAACCAGTTTGTTAAACAACAAGGGTGCTACGCTGGCTCGCGGCATTCTTTCGCGACTGATTCGCCGCGTTCAGGTGTTCGGATTTCACCTTGCTTCGCTGGATATTCGCCAGCATTCGGGAAAACACGAATCGGCGATTGCCGAGATATTTTCCCGTTACAAAATCGCGGACGATTACGCGTCCCTGCCGGAAGATCAGCGAGTTGAGTTGCTCAGCGAGGAGATCGCCAGACCCCGGCCGCTCACTGCCCAACTCGACTTCGACGAATCGACCAACGAAATTGTGTCGCTGTTCCGGCTGATCCGCGACGCTCACCACAATGCCGGCACCGAGTCCATTCAAAGCTACATCATCAGCATGACGGAGAGCGAAAGCGACTTGCTGGAAGTCCTCTTGCTAATGAGCGATGCCGGATTGCTCGGGCAACTGGACCTGCTACCACTGTTTGAAACCGTCGCTGACTTGCAGGCCGCCCCTCAAATCATGGCCCGCCTGTTCGCGAATCCGGTGTACCGCGATCATCTTGAGCAACGCGGCCAACGTCAGCAAATCATGATTGGCTATAGCGACAGCAACAAGGATGGCGGGTTCCTGCGCGCCAACTGGATGTTGTTTTCGGCCCAGCGCAATCTCGCTGAAACCTGCCAACAGCACGGCGTGCAACTGACCCTGTTCCACGGTCGCGGCGGTTCGATTGGGCGCGGGGGCGGTCCAGCCAACCGTTCGATCCTCGCCCAGCCGCCGGAGTCCATTCGCGGACGCATTCGCATAACGGAACAGGGGGAAGTCATTTCGTCGCGGTACACACACAGTGAAATTGCTTCACGGCATCTGAACCAGTTGTTGAATGCCGTCATCGTTTCGGCGGGCAAGCGACCGCAGTACGCGCGCTATCAACGCTGGTCGCAAGTCATGGACGAGCTGAGCGCGGTGGCGTATCGACATTATCGCGCACTGGTCGAGCGTCCCGATTTCCTTGATTACTTTCACACCGCCACCCCGATCGACCAGATTGACCAGCTGAATCTTGGATCGCGACCCTCTCGTCGTCGCAAAACCGAAGACATTTCTGATCTACGCGCCATTCCCTGGGTGTTTGCCTGGACCCAGTCGCGCACCAACATTCCCAGCTGGTTTGGCGTGGGTTCGGCGCTCGAGGAGTGGATTGGCGACGGGAACGATTGTCAACTGGACGAACTACAGGACATGTATCGCGAGTGGCCTTTTTTCCGTTCATTGCTCGACAATGTACACCTCGGCATGGGCCGGGCCGACATGGATATCGCCGAACTGTATTCCAGGCTGGCCGGACCGGAAGTCGGACCAGCAGTGTTTCAGTTGATATCCGACGAGTTTGAGCGGACGCGTCGTCTGTTGCTGTCTGTTACCAGCCAACAGGAATTGCTCGACACCGAACCGTGGTTGCAACACAGTATTCGTATGCGCAATCCTTATGTCGATCCGATGAACTATATCCAGGTCGCGTTGCTCCAGCGCTGGCGAGCATCTACCGATGAAGCAGAGCGGACTGCAATCAGCAAGGCAATCCTGCAGTCAGTCAATGGAATTGCCGCGGGCTTGCAAAACGTGGGGTAATCGATTGTATTTTGGATGCGCCATGGACGACTAGTGTTTGCGGGCCAGCGTATAGGTGGCAAACAGATCGTCTTCCAGGTCCATTTGTTTC
>JBPCVB010000317.1:0-4277 GCA_051010855.1 Pirellulaceae bacterium
CTGATTCAGGAGACCATCGATCCGGATTCCTGGGAGGAAAACGGCGGCACTGGCCGAATGCGACCGTTCCCGTCCGGTGTGTTTGTGGACAGTAGCGGTACGATGAAAAAGATCGTTCGTGACGCCAGCGGGCGGCTGGACGAGATTCGCGAAGTTCAGCCGGGCGACATCACCGATGCGGCTTTGTTGCAACAAACGGATTTGCGCAAGATCTCTCTGTCGCGACTGGAACGCCAGTTGCAGGTTTTGGCAGCGACTGGTCAGGAGATTCCCGACGACGTACAGAATCTGGCAGGCATTTATCAACTCCGTTACGTCATGTTGTATCCCGAGACGCGGGATGTGGTGATTGCCGGACCAGCCGGTCCGTGGCACTATGATGAAATCGGACGCGCCATCAATACGGCGACTGGCAATCCGGTACTTAGTCTGGATGATCTGGTTGCCTGCCTGCGAAATGCCCGCCATGACGGAGGCCAGTTCGGTTGTTCGATCGATCCTCGCGACGAAAACCTCGCAGCCGCCAAACAATTCCTGGCGACAACCTCCCTAACCGGGGACACCTGGCGAGAACGCCTGCGTGAAACTCTGGGCCAGCAGGATGTCACCATTCACGGCGTCGATCCCACATCCCATGCGGCACGTGTGATTGTGGAAGCTGACTATCGCATGAAGCTGATCGGTATGGGTGTCGAGGAATCGGTCCCCGGACTGAAAAATTACTTCGACCGACTGCACGTAGACGATCAAGGCAATCCACCGGCGAGTGATTTGGTCCGCTGGTGGTTCACCATGGACTACGATGCGGTTTCCACCAACTCGGACCGGACAATCTTTGAACTGGATGGCCAAGGCGTCAAATTGCTGAGCGAAAGCGAGTTTTGGGACGAGCAGGGTCGGCGGGTGCATACGGGCCAGTCGTCCGCGGCCACTCGTGGATTTGCCGAAGACTTCACTCAGAATTTCCCCGAACTGGTTCACAAGTATCCAATTTATGGCGAGCTGAAAAACCTGTTTGATTGCGCCATCGCGGCCAGCCTGATTCACAACGAAGGCATGACCCGCTCGATCGACTGGCAACTGGAATACCTGGATGGCTCACATCGACCAGGCGTTCTCAGCTACCAGCTGGCAGCCCAAACTGTGCCAATGCACGTCGATTCGATTGCCGGGCAACGGGTAATCCGGCACCGCGAGGGCAATCGCACCTTGCGTCACACGATTGTAGGAATTAGCGGCGGCGTGGTTTTTGATTCCCGCGTACACGCTGCATCCGACAAGGTCCGTGTTTCCGACTCAGGGACGCTGATTTCCAGCCTGCAGGAGTCACGGCCGGACGGGGATTCGAGCGATTGGGCGTGGGACTAGTCGACGCAGACTAACGGCTAAAGCTACCGAAATCAGGCGAGCGATACCTTCGCTCGCCTTTCTTATTTGACCGGTGAGTTCCTCTCGGCGACATTTCTTGCGTTCTCGATTTCTCGCGTTTTCGTCATGCCAGCAAAACCGGCACATCTGTTTTGACTGGCAAACATTGCACCGACGGCTCGAATCAACTGTCTCTGGCGAGTTGCCAAAAAACAACATTGGATGACCGGTTCAACATGCTGGTGGCGAGTCCGGTGTTTTCTGACAAACCCGCGGTTTATGGCGAGATTTCGCTTCTCCAGCAGGCGTTTCCTGTTCCAGGCTTGAATACAGAAATAGTGGAGTCCACCAACCGGTGACTTCCAACGCTTCGTTTGATGCCCGGTGAAACATGAACATTCTTCGCTATTCCAAACGCGACGGCGGTGCTGCCACCGAAGCAGCGATTTGTCTGCCGATCATTTTGTTGATCATCAGCGCCACGGTGGAACTTAGTACCGCCATCTACCTCAAGGAGTCGTTGACTATCGCGGCATACGAAGGTGCCCGCATCGCAATTTCCCGCGACGCTGATGACGAGCGGGTTCGCGATCGAATTGCTGAAGTGCTTGCGGAAAGAAGTATCGATATCGGCGACGTAGCCATACTGGATCGCGTATCCGTTTCGCCCGCGTCTGATGTAGCGACCATGTTGCAGCCAATCGAAATTGAGGTTTCGGCTCCAACCGCTGGCAATGTTGTATTACCGTTCCGGTTTTTGCAATTCGTAACACCGGAAGAAATGTCCGCCACCGTCGTGATGCGGAAAGAATTCACACTGGAATTGGAAGAAGAAGACGAAGAATAGGCGGCAACAGGTTGCCTTCATCACTGAGTGAGTCAGGGGATTAAAGATGATTAATCGACTTCGGGCCAGACGCAGCAATCGCCGGGGAGCATCGGCTGTCGAATTCGCGTTCGTGGCCCCGGCCCTGTTCTTTCTGCTGTGGACCAGCTTTGAATTCCTGCGTGTGTCGATGATGCAAAACCAGGCTGACATCGCATCCTACGAGGCAGCTCGTGCCATCATGGTTCCGGGAGCAACTATCGCGGAAGGTGAAGCCGAGGTCGACAAGTACCTGAACTATCTGGGCAGCCGCGACCTGGTCGTTAACATCACGCCGTACGAAGGCGACGTTGCCAAAACCGAAATCAACGACTTCACCTCGCGAATCGAAGTCTACGTCGAGATTCCAATTCGGAGCAATGTACTGATCCTCTCAAGATTTTTTGGGGATCGTGATATCACTTCCACAACCAGCCTGACCTTTGAAAGTTACTCAGGCTTTTACGACGGCTCGTCAAACTAGCGACGGACCGGAATATACCCTGGACCCAGGTTGTTTCCTTTACGAGAGTTGAACCATGCGAATCCCGAATCGACCCACGCGAAATCGCCGCGGTGCCGTCGCTCCATTGATGGCCCTGCTGTTTCCGGTCATCTTGCTGGTTTGCGGCGTCTGCGTGAATATTGCCTATATGCAATTGAACAAGACCGAGCTGCGTGTCGCGACTGACTCTGCGGCACGGGCTGCCGGTCGTGCGTTCAGCGAGTTTCAGGACATTGATGTAGCGATTAGTTACGCGGTGTCCACGGGGCAGCTGAACAACATTGGCTCCGAGCCACTGCGGATTCATCCAGCAGAATCCTATGGTGAGATCGAATTCGGCACCTCGAACCGCCTGAACAACGGATATGGTCGATACGAATTCATTCCACAGGATCGCACCGAAGTCCGGAACAAGACAGCTCGTGCAACGGCCATTCGCATTATGGGTCGACGCACAACCGACTCGATCGGTGGCACGATTCAGATGTTGTTCTCCGGATTTGGGCCCTTTTCGGAATTTTCCCCGGTAGCAGCGTCGACTTCGACCCAGGTTGACCGCGATATCGCACTGGTACTGGATCGCAGCGGTTCGATGCTGGAATACAAGAACTTCAGCTCATTGTACGACCAAACTTATGACCTGTACTACGACGGGATCATTTCCTCAAAGCAACGAAACAAGGCATTGGGCTGGGTTGGCAACCGCCGCTATCCCTATAGCTACACACCAGGTTACGAGGATTTCCACCATCTCAACAACCGTGGATTCGTCGAAGAATGGCAATACGCCTACGACATGGATGAACGCCGTCCAGGCTGGGGCAATCAGTACAGCTCAAACCAGCCCGCACCGCGGCATTCCCGCTGGCACCAGCTGGATATTGCCGTAAACGCATTTCTGGATGTGCTGGAAGACACTGATCAAGACGAACGCGTGGCCATGATTTCATTTTCCGGTTCGGCCACGAAAGACCTGCCACTGGTTTCTACATACAATCCGATCCGCACCAAAGTCGGCCAGGTCTCGCCCAAGAACGGAACCAACATCGGTTCCGGCATGCAACTGGGACTGGATTCGATCATCTACGGAGCCGCCAATCCGGATTCGCGGCCGTACGCTGCCAAGACGATTGTGGTGCTGACGGACGGTCAACATGAACATGGAAACTATCCGCTTTCAACGCCGATTTCGACCGCCAACTCACTGGTGGCCAGCCACAACGTCATCATTCATACGGTGACCTTCAGTACGAGTGTGCCGCAATCGTCCAAGGACGAAATGGGCACGGTGGCGACCATCGGCGGTGGCAAGCATTACCACGCCGACACTGGTGCAGAGCTGGTCGATGTGTTTGAAGAAATCGCCAACAACCTGCCCACTATTATCACGGAATAAATCGTACCCACACCCACAGCTGATTTATTCCACGCCCCCGGGTCAGGTTGGCCCGGGGGCATTTTCTTTTGCCGGTTGCTTACTCGTTGCAGGCCAACGCGGCCAGACTGTCTTCCACGCTTTGTAACTGGTCAGCCATCTTT
>JBPCVB010000318.1:0-3693 GCA_051010855.1 Pirellulaceae bacterium
TGACGAGCATCCGCAGCTGAAGGGCTGGGTCGATGCCAATCGCGTCGTTATGGAACGACTCACCGAGGCCACCAGGAAAACGCAATATTTCTATCCGTTGACAGTTCCCGAAGAGGACAACGGACTATTGATTTCCGCACTGCTGGAATTACCCCAAAGCAGTCGCGAGGCCGCCCGGTTGTTATCCATGCGGGCCATGAATCATCTGGCCAACGACCGGGTGGACGAATGTCTGGACGATCTCGTCACGACGCGAAAGCTGGCGCGACTGATATCCACTCGCAGCACTCTGGTCGAGCATCTGGTTGGCATTGCCATCGAGGGCATCGCGGTCGACGCGGAGAAAGCGGTGATTGGTTCCAGCAAGCTGACGCGTGCACAAATCGCTGATTATCTTGGTCGCGTCAACGAGCGTGTGGCCTTTAATGACCTCGCTGAGTCCATCGACAAGGTGGAACGCTTTATGGGGCTATCGGCTACCCAGCACATGCATCAATTTGGCCCAGGGGCGTTGTCAATGGATGCCGCTACCGATGCGATTCCCTGGTCCGTAGCTTTTGATATCGACATCGCCATGGGCATGATGAATCAGCACTATGACATGATCATGGTGTGGGTGTCAGAAGATACGTTTACTGCGAAACAGGAAGGCGGAAACGAGTTCGAGCGGTATCTAATGGAATTCGAGGTCGAACTAACGTCGCCGATGCGTATCGCTACCGCGGCATTGGGCGGCCGCCGAACTCGCGGTGACTTCATCGGCTCGGTTATGGTGGCGATGCTGCTACCGGCGATCAACCAGTTGGTTGCCGCGGATACGCGGCGCGAGGCGCTGGATCGCATGTCGCGTCTGGGATTTCAACTGGAGGATCATCGATTGCGTAACGGTGAGTTCCCTGAATCACTGGACGTACTTGATCTGCCGGTTGACAGCAAACTTGCCACCGATCCGTTTACCGGTGAGTTGCTTGTTTACGAAAAGACTGAATCGGGTTTCCGGTTGTATTCACTCGGCAGTAACCGCAAGGACGACGGTGGACTCGGCTGGAACGATGACAACCCGCCTCCGCGGGCCGACGACTGGCATTTTGAGGTCGGCGTGACGGCGGACCAATAGGGTTATCCGTGTCCAAGGCGCAAGCTGCACCGCATGGGCGAGCCAGGTTCTGGCAAATCCTGTTTGTGATTTCGCTCGTGGCACTTTCCTGGTACCTGATGCAGGCGGTGCATGAATTTGGCCATGTGGCCGCGGCTCTGTTCAGCGGCGGAACAGTTCAGCGTGTTGTGCTGAGTCCTCTGGAAATCTCGCGGACCGATGTTGAACCCAATCCCTGGCCGGGACTCGTCGTCTGGGCAGGTCCATTGGTGGGTTGCTTGTTGCCGCTTGTTGTTTGGCTGTGTGCCGGCCGCGTCCCCGAATTGGTCAGCAAGTCGCTACAGTTCTTCGCGGGATGGTGCCTGATTGCCAATGGAGGCTACATCGGACTGGGGACGGTCGAGCGAATCGGAGATTGCGGCGAGATGCTGCGTACGGGCACGCCGCCCGGGGTCATGGTTGGGTTTGGTTTGGCGACCGTCGCCGCTGGTCTCTACTTGTGGCACCGGCTAGGTAGCTTGAAGGAATTTTGGAATCATCCGGAGTGGATCACTCCCCGAACTGCGATCACAATCAACCTGATGTTGGGCGGGGTCGTGGTATTGCTGGCGTTCATCAGTTTGATCGATGTGTGAATTGACTGCCTAGCCCAGATCTACGCCGCTGTTAAACAGACCATCGGTAAAGATCGAATCCAGCTGCCCCGCCGGAATCTGGTTATTGAAGACGCGAATCTCGCCGTCACCATCGACATCACTTTGTGCAGCAAACACCTGATCGATCACACCATCGAGATCGACATCCAGTACGGCCAAACTGACACCACGCGTCGTGTCTCGATCAAAAGCTTGAACAATATCGATCGGAGACACTGGCACGTCGGAATCGATTGGCAAGCTCGCGCCGTCAAACACTCGGTATTGGCCGCTGAACGGATCGGCGGAGGATCCCGTATTGATACCGGCAAGTATGATCTCGGGAATGCCATCTGCATTGGTGTCCCCGGTTGTCGCATTGAATCCGCCGAGATAGCCAGGGACGTAGGCATTGAAATAGTGCAATCGCTCGGGAACACCCAGGTTGGGTCCAAATGAGTGCACGGCGACTTGCGGCGCCCAGGCAGGCCCCGGCGTACTGATGATGTCGGCGAAACCATCCTGGTTGATGTCGCCCGTCGCTACACGGACTCCGATCGATCCTGCATCGGGCAACGGATTAAAGGCCCAAACCAGTTGGAAGGGATCGGGCCCACCAGGGTCCTGCACAAACGTCCTGATGTCGGGAGTGCCCAGCAGGTTGGAGGCGATGATCTCGAATGCTTCGTCGCCGGTCACGTTGCCAACCGCTACATCGACTCCGCCGGTGTAGTTATCGAAATAGTTGGGCTGGTCGGCCGTGAATGCGTGAAAGCTGCTGATAAAAGTGCCGTTGCGGCCATCATGCACCTGCACAAGGCTGTACCGTCCCTGGCCGGGTGCGACGATGATGTCGGGAATGGAGTCGCCCGTCAGATCGCCCGTCGCCACCTGAACGCCGCCGGTGAAACTGGCCGGATAGGGATTGAAATCAAACAGGTGTTGCTTCGTCACGGAATTGAAGACTCGAACCAACGACGGTTGACCAGGCTGGGAGCCGACCGCCAATCGCGCCGATTCAGCGATATATTCGACACCGGCAAAGACCACCAGCTGATCAGCTTCCGGTTCATCGCCGAAATACCAGGTGCCGTTACCCTGTCCTTCCTGAACCACGTGAAACCGCGTTTCCGAAACGTCGCCTGTCAAATCCAGCGAGTCACCGTCTCCGGCCCCGGGGCTGCCACCGTCGATCAGGAAAATCACGTCGGGAGACGGATCAACCTGAAAGTGGTTTTGTTGGCTATTGGATGATACACGAACGATCTCCGTT
The DNA here is from genome assembly GCA_051010855.1 of Pirellulaceae bacterium. Lineage (GTDB taxonomy): Bacteria > Planctomycetota > Planctomycetia > Pirellulales > Pirellulaceae > CAJQPP01. The sequence continues at coordinate 3,005 of JBPCVB010000318.1, forward strand.
TCCTGGTGAAGGATTTCCATAAATCGTCGGTCCGCCACCGACTCGGGCGTAACATCGCGAATCACGGTATCGTCGACTTCGTAGACGAATGCACCTGTCGAAGCCTCGTCATTGATTTCGACAAAGTCCCAGCCTGCGCCGCCGATTACGCTCGCCGAATTCGATGGGAAACGGAACAGACGGTCGAGATCTCCGGCATGTTGGTCGAACCTTGATCCAAAGATGAAGCCATCGTCGCCGCCGTGTCCATAGATCGTCACATCCAGCAGCCGTGGATTGCCGCCGTTATCAAGAGAGTTCAAAACGAACTCATCACTTTCCGCGTCACTGCCATGAATCACGACCTTCCCGCGAACGCTCTCTACCTGCAGCGTTCCGCCAATCAGTCCGGTGAATTTGTCGGCGTTGGCCTCGTCGGCAGCAAATTCGACGGACAGCCCCGAGCCTGCCCGATTGCTGACCAGCACTTCGGATTCGCTCACCACCGCGGTGGTTAAGACGACCAGATTATGCAGGATCGGTTCAAGGGTGCCGACTTGCCAATCGAGATCCGACGAGACTTGCACATAAATGCCATCGATGGTCATGTCGCGGGCGGTCGAAAGCACAAATACTTCGTTGCCAATCGCATATTCCGCGGCAGTTTGGGTCAAGGACCGGCCCGTCGCCTGATCGGTTACGGTCATCAC
>JBPCVB010000319.1:0-3943 GCA_051010855.1 Pirellulaceae bacterium
AGCTGCGACTGTCCAATATTTCCCAATCCTGGAATGCCAAGCCAGAAAGCCGGTTCCTGCCTTCATGGCTGGAGCACCTGAACATTCGCACGTACACCGACCGGAGCAAGTGGTCGGACTCACAAAAGAACATGATGGCCAGAGCGGGACGCTTTCACCTGATTCGTTCGGCGCTGGTGTTGACGGCTATCGCAGCCGTTGTCGTGGGTGGGATTCTGATTCGCAACAATGTTAGCCAGCGTCAGCAGCAAATCGTTAACCGCATGCAGGATGAGCAAAACGATGCCGAAGCGTCGCGACTGGTTGATGGATTGTTACAGGCAGATACGTCGCAGGTCCCGTCGATCATTGACACGCTGGCCGAATATCGATCCTGGGCGAAGGACGATCTGGAGCGGGCGTTTAATGAATCTCCAGAAAAGTCGAATTCAAAATTGCATGCTGCGCTGGCTATGCTGCCTGAAGACCAATTGGTTTTGCCATACCTTAAGGAACGACTGTTGTCAGTTTCGGCTCAACAGTTTGAAGTCGTGCGTAACATACTGTCCGAATACCGAAACGAACTTGTCCCCTACTATTGGACCGTCGCCACGAACAGCCACGAACAAAACGCTCCACGAAGGTTCCGGGCCGCCAGTGCACTGGCCACCTACGATACGGACAACCCGCAATGGCAGGACGCAGCACTTGATGTTTTTGTTGCCGAACATCTGGTAGGTGTATTACCGTCGGAGTTGTTGCCGTGGAGAAACGCCTTGCTCCCGGTCAAGGATCACCTGATTGGTCCCTTGACCACTATTTATCGCGATGATCCCGGTGGACAGTTACGTGGCTTTGCCACCGACACGCTGGTCGATTACCTGGGCGATGATGTCGAACGACTGTTTGATCTGCTGGCCGAATCCGGCGCACAACAATTTAAGCCGATTTATAACAGGCTCGCTCAACACGCGGACCAGGCAATGGATTTGGCAAGGGAAGAGATTGCCCGGCCTGCGGCCCCCGGCGACGCGCAAGACCTGCAAACCCGACGCAAGGCCAATGCAGCGGTGTTGCTGATGCGTATGGACCCGGGAGACGATGTGTGGTCGCTGTTGAAACACAGTCCAGACCCAAGTTTGCGATCCTACATCATTCACTGGTTAAGCCCACGGGGTTGCGACCCAGCCACTATCGTGCAGCGATACCTGCAAGAGACGGACGTCTCGATCAAACGAGCACTGTTGTTGAGCCTCGGTGAATTCGACGAATTCCGTTTTTTAGAAAACGATCGGCAATCCTTGCTGGAACCACTACTGATCGCCTATCGCACGGATCCCGATCCGGGATTGCATGCAGCCATTGACTGGTTGCTACGGCTTTGGGGATTTGAAGCACAAATCGCTGCTGTCAAGGAAGAGCTGAAACAGAACGAACAGCAGCTGGCAAACGACAAGTCCAACAGGAATTGGTACGTACACAACCAGGGATTGGTTTTTGCCGTTCTGGACATTGATCAGTCAAGCGGATTGGCGAGTCCACTGCCCCGCCGAATTGCCGTTTCCACCACCGAAGTTTCCCGCGCGCAATGGCGAGTCTTTGCCGAGGCGCAACAGACAGAGGTATGGTCGGCTGACGAGGAAGACCTTGCTCCCTATATGCGTACCGACGAAGCCCCCATGATCGCGGTCACCTGGTACGAGGCGGCCTGGTATTGCAACTGGCTGAGCGAGCAGGCCGGGATCCCTGAGGAACAATGGTGTTACATTCCGAATGCTGACGGAGTTTATGGTCCAGGCATGACGATCAAAAGTAACTTTCGGGAACTCACCGGATACCGTTTGCCTGACGATGAAGAATGGAAATTTGCCGCTCGAGCGGGAGCTGTCACTCTTCATGATTATGGCGACACAGAAGCGCTGATGCCCGAATACGCCTGGTACCACGCTAACAGCGGTGACCATGTTCACGACGTGGCGCAACTAAAGCCCAACGATTTCGGACTGTTTGACGCACAGGGCAACGCGGAAGAGTGGAGCATTAACGCTTACGAATCCAGCTTCGAAGACACGGTCGCCGCCGAATCGGATCCAGACGGCAGAATTGCCATTTTGGAAGCAGTCCGACGCACGGTTTGCGGTGGTGCGTTTTTCAAGCGCCCCTTCAACATCCATCCTGATAACCGGATCGGCAACCCGCCCGATATTCGCAGTACCGGGAACGGGTTTCGGCCCTGTCGTACATTTAGCGTGCAGTCCGACGATATTGTCAACAGCGCGACCAATTGACTGACGGACCAGTCCCTTTCGACGCACTGAACCCGGAAGACGAAACGCCGTTTTCGGTAACAATCCAAAAGCCGCGATCGCGGCAGCGCGAAACGCACTGGCGGCAGCTATTCGTTGTCATCGCTCAATCGCGAATCGCAGTCACTCTTTTTCAAGTATAAAGCGGTCGTCTGGAATCTGATCCGGCGCGCTCGCCGATTCGTACTGAACGACCGTTGCTCCGGTTTGGCTATTTTCGCTGCGTGTGCAAAACGGAAACTGGACGCCGTCGACGTCACGAAAGTCCGAGAACGTAATCGAGATGGGCATCTCTCCAATCCCGGCAACCACAAGGGCGGTCTTTTCCTTGAGGATCAGGCCGGAGTCGGCACTGACATACAAAGTGCGATCGGGCAGTTCCTCGCTGCTAAACCTTAGCAAGTAACAGCGTTGGCCTTCCACCTCCTCATCACCAATGACGGCAACCGACTGGTAATCGTCTTGCCAGTTACCTTCCAGCCAGAACGGGTGTTTGTGTCGCAGGATGGCCAGCTTGTCGCCCGACAATTCCTCAAACGGTGCGAACGCGGAATCCGACCAGGCCTTGTCACCGTTTATCGATTCATGGATATGCCCGAGGTTGCCCATGTCCATGCGGGTAGCGTGCCGATCCATGCCGGAAACAAGCAGTTCGATTGTTCCCTTGGCGCCCTGATGGACGAAATTCACTGTTCCTTCCATGCGAATGTTTCCGGTGAACGCCTTGCCGCCGCCGTAGGCCTCAGCGATTTTGGCCAGTAATTCTTCGGCGGAGAGCATTTGGGTTTCAGGCGTATCTTCCACTCGCGACATCTCGGTTTCCTTGCCCGAGCCGCCGGTACGTGTGACGGATATCACGTTACCATCATCATCGAGATTGAATCGAAGACTGGCTTGTTCCGGCTTGGCTGCCAGATTCCAAACCCCGTCCTCATCCGGTGGCAGGAATTCCATCGGGCCCTGGCCGTCGGCCTTGGCGGCTAGCCGGTTGTTGTAAATGATCATTTCGACATCAACTTCGTTGTCTGAATCGCGGTAGCGACCAAGCCATGGAGTTATTTGATCAAGCGGAATTTCCGGTTCGCGTTCCACACCTTCACGCAAACACTCAAATTCAAAGCCTGCTTGATACATGGTCAAGGATTTGGAGTTCCCGTTTTCGTCGGTGTCAAATGACACGGCGATTTGATCGGTGAGCGCAAAATACCATTTACCGTCTTCATCCGGCGCCTTCAATTCAAAGTTCCTTTGACCAGGCACGTCGACCGCCAGATTGCCCTCTGTCATGGAGACGGTGAATCGTTTGTCAACAAAAGGTCCGAAATTGGCGACATACTTGCCCAGCAGGCCATCAGTGTTGATACCGGTCAGACCCGTTGATTCTCCTTCCGCATCGAGCTCACCCAGCAACGTGTCAAAGATCAAACTGATCGACGAGGACTGTAGTGGCGTGGCCGTCACATTGGCCAGCAGCACGTAACCGATATTCTGCTCCGGCAGCAAGGTAACCTGAGCTGAAAAGCCATCGATATTGCCACCGTGTTCAACCACTTCCTGACCCTGCCAGTCACGTAGCATCCAGCCCATTCCATATCCAATCGAAGGTGCAATCTCGATTTGTTGGTTCCAGGTTTCCGCCAGGCTGTCTTCGCTGATTA
>JBPCVB010000320.1:0-5959 GCA_051010855.1 Pirellulaceae bacterium
GTGATCGGCCGTGGCCCGATGTGCTGGCTGCCAGTTTCGCGGTGATTAGCGTGGTCGCCCTGATCGCGACATGGATCTACCTGGTATTTCAGGTGAACGAAGCGCGTAGCCTGCAGATCAAGGCCATCGAGCTGAACGAATCGGCATTTGACAGTCGCGGGTTTCCAGGATCACCCCGAGGACCGTCTTCGCGCATGATGCAGGACGAACGACGGCAGGTGAACCGGATTTTCGGTGAAGCTCAATGGCTGCTGGTCAAGCAGGTGCTGGTGCACTCCATAATTCCATCGATTGTGCTGGGGCTGAGCTTGTTCCGCTTGCTGCACGAATAGACCTATCGTTAGTCTGATTGAAAAGCAGCTGGCGTCGTGAACCCACTAGAATCAGGCCAGCTCACTGATCATCAGCAGTCCACACTGACTATCGGACCGGTCGCCGGGAGATTCCAGGTTTTTGCTCTTGCGCGATTCGCCGGAGAAGAAACCGAGGATCAACAGCACACCCAAAACGGCGCACAAGGCACCGATGGCACCCACCACGACGCGTGAGACTGTGTGATTGCTGATATTGGCGACTCGACGGGACAACCAGAAACGATTGAACCATGCCGCATCCACGATCACCGAGGCCACAATAAACAATCCGGTACAGACCGCGACCAGCCCGACAAAGATGTCTTGTTCATTCATGGGAACGTCCTTGGGCAAAGAAACCAGCTGTCTCTATTGTTATCAGTGCGGCTCGCCAGGGGAATACGAATCGTCGAGACGGCGGGAAACTGCTCGTGCCAACAACGCGGCCAAAATCGAAAAACTAGCCTTCGACGATGCGTTGCAACTGGTCAATCTGGCTGCGAACCATTTCGAGATCCGGGTTGATTTCCAGCGAAAGCCGAAAGTCGTTGAGCGCTTCGTAAACATTGCCCAGTTCCAGATGACAGTTGGCAGATCCCAACGCTGCCAGAAAATGCCACGGATTCAGTTCGAGCGCCTGTCGGCAGTCGGCAATGGCCTGGACATAATCTTCCAGGTTGTAACAGGCGATGGCGCGCTGATTCCAGGCTTCCGCAACACAATCGTCGATATCGACGAGATCGGAGGCCATGTCAATCGCGCAGGCAAACCGATGCTGGCGATTCAGTCGGACAATTTTTCGCAGTCCAACTTCGAGGTTTGGTTTGCCAACTCGAAACCACAATTGCCGGATGCCATGATCGGCCAGCAAGCGAACTCCGCGATCGTCATCGGTAAGAGCCTGGCCCAATACCGGGTTCACCGAAAAATCGCCCACGAATCCCAAAGCCAGAATGGCTGCTCGTCGTGTCACTCGTTGCCCGGCGTCGGCCAGCAACGTGAGGCTGCCAGCTGTATAATGTTGCGCAACTTCAAAAATGAAGTCTGCTGAATTCTCGGTTTGCAAAAACCGTTGGTAAAACTCATCCAGCAGCGGCCGCTTTGAGGTCTCGTCAAACATGTTCGTCGCGTAGGGTCAGCTATGAATAAGTCGTGTAGTGGAGGTATGCGCGTGGCAGGGCGACGTTCAACCTCGTTCGAGTTTAGTTGCCACGATGCCCGAAAACAATGATAATGAGAGTGTTCAGGAAATCGATTCGCAGGCGAGGGGGCAACATTTTGGACCTGCGTTTCAAATGGTAGCGGATATGACGATTGCGGTCATTGACATAAACAGGGCTGACAAATGGTGCCGTGGCGGCCCCGACAAGTGTAAGTGGAAATGCCCACGACCATCAGTATTTGCCACACTGTTGGTCGGCTGGACGATTTGCCTTTTAACGACCAGTCATGCTTTCGCACAGACACCGGATCGCGGACTGTTGACCGGGACGGATTTGCAGGAACGGCTCGGGACACGGATCACGGCTTCCTGGCAGTCCAACCAGTTGGGCGACACTTTGCAGAATCTGCGTACGTCCCAACGAATTGGCATTTTCCTCGATCGTCGGGTCGATCCGAATCAGCCAATCTTCTATCAAGCCAATGATGCTCCATTGGGCCAGATCATTTACGAACTGGCCGAACAGACTGGCTGCGGAGTTTACTGGATGGGAAACGTGGCGTGGTTTGGGCCATTGGACAAAGCCACCAATCTGGCGATGTTGCATCCGCAGTTGTTGGACTCGATTAACGAAATGGACAATTCGACGCGAGTTCTTCTTTTGACCAGTCGCGGTTGGTCGATTCCGCGATTGAGTCAGCCAGCTGAACTATTCCGGCAGGAACTTGCGGACCTTGATCTGGATAGCCCCCGGGACCTGCCGCACGACGTGTGGCGTGACGTCGAATTGCCGGCCATGAGGGCGATTGAGCGACTTGCGGTTCTGAGCTTTGGATTTGATTTATGGGTCGAGGCGCAGCAGTCCGAGTCGGGCCTCGCGCTGCGTTTGCTGGACGCCCCGGTTTTGGAACGCGGGGTAATTCGACTGCCGGTGAATCGGCGCGACAGTCAGGAATTGCTGCAAAGGCTGGCTGGTGAATTCCCTGATACAGATATCACAGAACGAGGCAAATTTCTGGAAGCACGTGGCACCCCCTTGGAACTGTATCAATTGCGTCGTTTTTGCGATTTTGCTGAGTATTCTCGAGCTGCGCCCGGGTCGGGCCGGAAGGTTGTAACCGGTCGGATCACCAATTCCTTGAAAAACGTATTGCGTTCCGCAGCCGCGACTCTGGACGTGGAATTGCAATACGCACCAGAGCTGGAAGAAGCGTTAAAGCAGCGGATCGATTTGACCGTCTCCCGTGTAACCTGGCCGGAACTGGTGGAGCGTGCGCTGCAGAATACGGACCTGCAATTTGACCTGAATGAAGACCGCCTGCAGATTCGCGTCAGGGACCCCTGATTCGGCCGGAAACCGGCGATTTGCAAAGAATTCTTAACCGCTAATTCCCGAGGTTCTGCGAAGGTAAGCCTTGCAAATTGGGGGTTCCTGGAATAAATTCACATGCAAGCTTTGATCTATTCCCCGTCATTGGTTCTTCCCCGTTTTTGGAGCAAGGAGTGGTCCCTATGCTATCCATGTCCAAACGAAATCGATTGGCGTTTACGCTGGTCGAGTTGCTGGTGGTCATCGCGATTATCGGCATCCTGGTAGGCATGCTTTTGCCCGCCGTACAACAGGTCCGTGAATCCGCCCGTCGCGCCGAGTGTGCGAACAACATCCGTCAAATGGGGCTGGCCTCCCAAAACTACCTTTCGACATTCCGCAAGTTTCCGGATGGCCTGTACACCAACGACGAATACACAACTCCCACTTTGCCACCCGATTCGGGTACACCCTACAACCTGGAGTTTTTTGGTCACACCGTTCACCAGCAGTTGCTGCCGTTCATCGAGCAAGACAATCTTTACAATCAATGGAACTTTGACATTTCGGCTGACGATGCAAAATCGAACACGCTGGATAACATGGGAGTGATATCGGATGACGCGATGTCGGCGACAACCATTAACATGTACATCTGCCCGTCCGACCTGATCGATGATGGACCGGTTCTTTTGGATTGGGAAAGTCGCGGGTATTCCCAGGGCTGGCACGGCATTACCAGCTACGCCGCCAACGCTGGAACGTTTTCATCGTACTTCCGCGACGCCGGCATGCAGGATGACGGCATGTTCTACATGACGGGTCCCGGGTCCAAGCCTGGCTACTGGCTGGTCAACTTGCAGGAAAATGCCAGATCGTGCAAAGACCGTGACTGTGTTGACGGAACGTCGAACACCTTCCTGTTTGGTGAGCGTTATCACTTCGATCCAATCTTTGATGAAGTGCTTCACGAAACCAGCCAAAAGGCTCGGTACCCAATGAAAAAGTATGGTGCCTGGGGCTGGATTGGTGGCGGCAACGGTACGACTCACGTTATGGCCAGTACCCGAGTGCCACTGAACTATACACTTCCCGAGGACGCAACTGATGATTGGGAATTCCTCGATTTCCGTCTGAATGCTTTCGGTAGTGGTCACCCCGCTGGCGCCAACTTCTGCTTCACAGATGGCTCGACGCGATTCCTTTCCAACTTTGTCGACCTGATTACCTACCAGAATCTCAGCACACGTGCTGGCGGTGAAGTCATTTCCGGTGATGCCCTGCGGTAGACTGTTCTAAACAATTGACAATCCCTATGGCGGTCGCATGCGGCCGCCATTATTTGTTTCTGTTTCAAAAATACAGGAATCCAGCCTTGAATAACCACCTTTCCTCTCGAATGTTACGGTTTTGGGTTGCGGGCAGTTGCCTGCTCGGCCTGTTGGTCATCAATGGTTGTGGCGGCGAATCAGCTCCACCGTTGGCCCAGGTAGAAGGCACGGTAAAGGATACCGATGGCAATGTGCTGGACGGCATCAAGGTCATGTTTCTGCCTGACCCGGAAAGCGGCGTATTGGGCAGTCCGGGGATCGGCGAGACCGATGCCTCCGGCAAGTTTGTGCTGTATTACAACGGCGACAAGAACCAGCCCGGTACCGCGATCGGTCTGAGCTTTGTGATCATGGAAGACATCACGTCCATTCGCAGTTCGCGAGACGAGGAGCCGATTCCACGGCGTTTCCATCGCAGGTACACGGCGTCCAATTCGACCGATCTGAAATTGACCGTCAAGGACGAAGAAAACCAGTCGTTCGATATCGTCGTTGACCCATCGGACGAATAGGCCTGCGCTGCTAGTCCCAGTTGCCGTGCAACGCATACCAGAAATCAACGGCACTGATCTCTTCCAGCGCCGATTGGTCGGTATTGGTCGCAGCGTCCAGCCAGTCAAAGTCATTGGCTTCGATACGGACGCCGTCGAGATAGGCCAGCAACGCAGAGCCGGTTGCTGTCAATTGATCGCCGTTTACAAATCCCGCCAGGTCGATGGTGTCCTGCCCGCCGCCGCCCACGACATTGACACTGCCGAATCCCGTGGCCGTAATCGTGAAGTTGGCTTCGGAGATGTGCGCTCCTGAAGCGGAATAGCGGAAATCAGTATTCAATTCAGTGCCACGCAAAAAGGCTGCATCGTTGCCTCCGCCACCGGACACTGCCAGTTGCTCAAAGCCGATCATGCCGGCAAGGTAGCTGGATCCCCAAACCCACGCCGAGTTGCCTTCGGCAAACATTGTGTCGGCCGCGTGTGAGCCCGTGAACGATGCGGTATCAATGCCACCCAGTTCCGCCACGACCGTGAAGACCTCAAATCCTGTTGCGGTGTTGGCAAAACCGTCTCCGGAGAACAGCACCGAATGATGACTACCCACCAACGTGTCGTCGCCAATGGAATCGATAAGGTAGGCCGAGTCTTGTCCGCCGTCAGCTGCTACATCCGCGGCGACTTCAGCAATGTTCAGCAAAGTGTTGGTGTAGTCGTTGCCGGCAAGATTGACCAGGGTCGAAGACGCATACAGATGATCGTCGCCCTCGGTACCTAACAATTCCGCGAGATCGTTGCCGCCGCCCGAAATGACTATGGTCGACTCGAATCCACTTGCCGATATTTCGGTGTCGCCGATGGTGGCTGCCGTGAATTGACTCTGTAATGCAAACGCGTCATCGCCCGCGCTGCCGGTGATCACGAGCGAATCGGCACCAGCCTGGGAGTCGATGGTAACGTCGTGGAATCCAATCGCCGAGGTTTTGGCAAAGACGTTTTCGATTTGCGCAAAGTTGGCATCAGCGAATACAGCGTCGATGTCCGCCGAGCCGATCAGGTTGGCTGTGTCGTTGCCGGACCTGGAAACTGCTGTGATCTGGCCAAAATCTGTTGCCGTATTGTGGAATCCGTCGCCGAGCATCAACGCGTCGTTGACCGTAACGTGAAATTTGTCATCACCGAGCGAATCGAGGAAGGTCACGGAATCCAGCGCATCTCCTGTGGCGTGGATGGACTCGAAAGTACCTGTCGCCAGGCGGAAACTGCCTTCCGTAATGAAGGCGCGATCGGCCGACAGGAACAAATGATTGGTA
>JBPCVB010000321.1:0-2861 GCA_051010855.1 Pirellulaceae bacterium
CCCTGGGTCTGATCACCGGCGGCATTCTCGGCAATCTGTATGACCGCATGGGATTCGGTTTTGTTCCCCGCCACCCAAAAGAGACCATGTATCACGTGCGCGACTGGATCCACTTTCGTCTGGAAGGCGTGCCATTTTTTGATCCGTGGCCAAATTTCAATATCGCGGATAGTTTGCTGGTGACCGGTGCCATCATGCTGTTTTGCTATGCCTTGCTGGTACCGGCCCAGGCACCGGAAGCGGAAGCTGCCGAAAATCCAGCCTCCTGACGTTGCCAGCAGCGACTCGTTGTCACCAATCTTGACGCCCGGTCGGGCCCCGGCGACATTGGTAGGTCGCGTACTGTTGATCCGTTCACCATTGAATCCGTACAGTGTTTGCCAGGCACGGCTGCCCAATTGTGAAGCCTCATTGATGACGGAACGAGTACAGGCGATCAATCACCACGTCAGCAGGGAGTGGATGTGGACGCGCAGCGAAGGGAATGCATTGCAATTACGCCGGTGGAACAAACCGGGTTTACTGGATTCGGTCCGTCTCTGGTGTCGCGTACCGCGCGACGCGCCACCGGTCATCTGCAATTCGAGCGGAGTCTCGCCGCTGCACGACAGCAGATCCGCCAGCAAGTTCCCGTATGCCCCGGCGTCTATGGATGGTTGAACGCCGATCGCACCCTGACCTACATCGGCAAAAGCAAATCACTACGACACCGTCTGGCCAGTTACTTCGCCAAACAGACGACCGATCCCAAGATGGCGAGGATCCGGCGCGAAAGTCACATGATTGTGTGGGAGCCGTTGTCTCACGAACTGCTGGCCCTGATTCGCGAACAGGAATTGATCGATCGCTGGCGACCACCCTACAACGTCGAGGGCAAACCGGAACGCCGCCAGCCCGGATTCGTGTGCGTCAGCCGCGGCGCAGCACCGACCCTGTTTTTTGCCCGGCAGGTGCCCAAACGTGCAGCCCAGTCATTTGGTCCGATCGCGGGCCGCGCGAAACTGGGCGAAGTGATCGCGACGATGAATTATGTATTTCAGCTGCGTGATTGCCCGGACCGCACCAAGATGCACTTTAGTAACCAGTTGCAACTGTTCGAGAACGAGCTGCATGCCCAGTGCCTGTGATTTGAATTGACGTCATGCCCCGGTCCTTGCGCCGGATCGTGTAGCCGCGAAGGCTACCGGCACAACGTGGACAAGGCGGTACGGTTTCTGCGCGGCAGCGACAAAGGCATGCTGGATCGTTTGCAGGAACGCATGCAACAGGCGGCTGAGGCCCGGGCCTACGAACGCGCCGGCGTCTTGCGAGACCGTCTGGACCATATGCAGTGGATGCACCGCCGCATCAAGCAACTTCGCACCGCACGCCGCCGACTCAATGGTGTCTGGATGTTGCCGGGCTTTGATCAACAGCAGTTGTGGGTCGTCTTGCGCAGCGGCCAATTAATCACCTGCACCCAGGGCCATTCCGATCCGCGTACCGGTCAGGTGTTGCAGGATGCTGCAGGCGGCGAGCCGGATGTTCCCAAAACCAACCTGGGTATCAACATGCTGCTGCTGTTGGCGTCATGGATCAAGAAGTATCCCGACCAGGCCAAATCGATCGTGCCTGTCGACGAGATCCAGCTTCCTAACCAGCGGGCTCGCTCGGCCTGAATCTGCCTGGTCTTGTTTGGCCTGAGGCAAAGGGTTTAGCCAGATGCAAGGGCAACGGCATCTCCCGCCGAGCCGGGTGTCGTCGCTGTTTTTTTTTGGACGCCGGCGATTTGCAACCGTAGACTACCCTCATATCTACCACCCTCGTTATTTCAAGAGCAAGGTCACATGATTCGGTTTCTGGCGTGTGTGAGTGTGATGTCCGTCAACGCCTGGATGGCCGGAGCGACAGTCGCCCAGGTTGAATCGGACCAACATGAGGCTGCTGAACCAGTCAGCGACGAAGTGCTGGAGCAAGAGCGCCTGATCAAAATCGCAATCAAGGAGGCGGGCGGCGAGGTCACAGAAGAGAACGGCGTTGTGATCAGTATTCGTCTTGGCCGCCAGGAGTTGCTCGATTCCATGAAGGACTCGGCCGAACTGATTCGTTCCGTGCGGGACCTATCGCGGCTTCGGCGTCTGGCGCTTTACCACAATTGGGCGCAGGATGAGATCCTGAAGGAAGTCACGCACCTGGTTCAGCTGGAGCAGCTGGTGTTGTGGGATTTTGACCCGAGATTGACCAATGCAGGCATTGCACAAGTAAAGGACATGCCCAATCTCGATTACCTGTACATCACCAATATCAACGGGTTTAGGCACTCCGAGCCAGCGGCCCCGGCAGTCACCGGCGAAGTGCTGCAGACATTGGGACAAATGGACCAGTTGACGCAGTTGTTCCTTACCACCGTACCGACCAGCGACGAGCATCTGGAATACCTGTCTGACATGACTCAGCTCGATACGCTGCAACTCGGCGTCGGCTCCAGCGATATTACTCCCGAAGGCCTTTCTCATCTTTCCGGCCTGACTAATCTCCGCAGATTCGGCGTGCAACAAGCCAATCTCAATGACGAGACTTTCGACCACCTCGCGTTCCTGACCGGGATTGAGGATTTGATGCTGACCAATGCCGATTCTGAAAACGTGTTCGGTGATGCAGCCTATGATTACTTGCTCGACCACGAACACATTACGCGCGTGTACATCGGGCCAACCACCTTTTCAATCGACCAAATGCGACGCTTGCTGGAATCCCGGGAATTCGAGCGGTTTATGGTGCAAAGCAATGCCGTTCAGGCCGAGCAAATCAAAGCCTTGCTGGAGGAATACCCTGGTCGGAAAATATGGATCAACAACATCAGTCACGAGGACCGTTGACCC
>JBPCVB010000322.1:0-4096 GCA_051010855.1 Pirellulaceae bacterium
AATTTCGCATAAGTAACGGTGTTATCTTCTGCAACGATTGATCGTATTGTACCGCTATTTCGCTGCCAATTTGCCGACCGACCTGCGGGTGACAGGTGTGGAACGGTGGCGAATGCCCCTTAAGCTAACAACGACGGATTGCTAGAATAGAGAGTGCTGGCGCGCGGGCTGTCAGCGCTGCCCCCTCGTTGTTTCTCCGGATACTGAAAAGTCGCCGTCCCATGAGAACCCTGATTTTTCAAATTCGTCGGTTTCTGTTATTTCTGACCGATGCGTTTCTGTTCCCTTTTCGCAAGCTGGCGGAACTCTGGCGGGATCCTGTTCGAGGACGAGCCTTGCTGTTTGGAATGCCGGCCGTCCTGGTTGCCATGATTGGCATTTTTACTGCCCTGCTGGCAATGGGATCCCATGACCGATTCGTGTCCAATTATGAGGTCGTCAAAAACGATGCGGTCAAGAAGGAAGACTGGGCCAAGGCAATCGTCTACATGCGCAAACTGGTCCAGCTAAAGCCGGATAATGCGGCTGCCAAGTGGGAGTTTGCCCGCATTCTGTTGTCCGACGATCGCGAGGACACGCGTGAAGCAAGCACGCAGACGGCACGAGCTATTGTCGAGTCGCTGTCGCCGATCGACAAACCGGGGTATGCGCCGGCTCACATCATGACGGCGCGACGCATCATGGGGCTCACCCGTATCTCGCTTCAGAATCGCGTTGTGGCAGCGGAAAAGCATTTGCGATTGGCGTTGGAAGCTGAACCGGGCAACAAGGATGCTTTGACCTCGCTGGCCGATCTGGAGATTCGTCGCGGCAAATACGATGAGGCGCTGGTTCTTTACAAGCAGTTGTTTAACGAGCACGTCGGCTATTACGTAAAGATCGTCGAGTTGTACACGGCTTTGAAAAGACCTGAAGAGGCCGAAGACTACATCGCACGTGCTCTTGTTCAATACAATGAATTTCTGATTGAGGATCCCAAAAATCTGGATTACCTGCGCCGGCGGGCAAATTGCCTGGCTTCACTGGGCAGGCATGAGGAAGCCGTCCAGGGATTGGAGCAAGCGATCAACGATGCGGACCGCGAAGCCGCCAAGCGGATTTTGTCCGATCAACTTGCCAAAATCTATCTTTCCCACGCCCAGTCGATTTCGGGAGAAGTCGACAAGGATCCCGAGCAGGCGATGATATACCTCAATCTGCTGGGGGAAGCGTATCGCGCTGATCCGGAAAATAGCGCAACCAAAATTGCCCTGACGCGGTTTGGATTGTCCAACGTGCCACGACCCGAACGGGCATTTGAGATTTACGATCCCCGGGTAAGTCCGGAAGATGCGCCCGACCAGGCATTGCAATTCATGGGAACCCGTGAGATTACAGAAGGTGATCCGATGGTGGGCGTCCGCCTGCTGGAGATGTCGATTCAAAAGAACCCCAGTAATCACGAAGCTCTCAATAACCTGGCGTTCACCATGATGGATACTGACCTCGATCGGGCGTTTGATCTGTCAAACCGTGCAGTGAGTCTGGTGCCCGCCCAGCACCATTACCTTGATACGCGTGGCAATATTCACATGCGTATGGGAAATTACCGACGGGCGATCAATGACCTGGAAAAGGCGCGAATTGGTATGCCTGACAACATCAATGTGTATATTTCCCTGGTGTATTGCTACGAACAGCTAGGCATGATGGAACCGGCCCAGAGTTTTCAGAAGAAGATTGATGAACTCAGGGCGAACCGCGACCTTGATCCCGGCAACGATCTGGGTCAAGCACCCAACCCCGGGCAGGAAGACGGACAGTAACAAATTCCGGCATGATGCCTTTCACATCGCGTAATTGAGAAAACTCTCGTGGGATTGTTCAAACGCAGGGAAGACAAGGGCTTTGGCAGCCACTTCTCCCTTGAAAAATTTCTGACGGCACCGTTTCGTGCTCTTGTTTCGCGACTGAGCGGCAAGGATTCTGCGCTGGGTTCCGACGCCACGCTGTTGAGCAGGATTTTTCGCGGGATTGGCCTGGTCCTGTTTTTTCCCATCTGGCTTGTCATCCAGCTGGCCACATTTGTAATTGTCAGCTGGACGACGACTCGCAACGGGACAGCTTTCTTTTGGGGACTGGTGCCGCTGCTTGTGATCGGTGCCTTTGCCGGCGTGCTGCTGGCCGCCGGTTTTCTGGAAGATCGTACGACCAAGCGAATACACCGCGAAAAGGTGATTGAGGCCGAAAAATCCGAAGACTTCGATACAGCCGTATTGTGCTCGCGACGTGTGCAGAACATCAATCAAGAAGGACAGTGGAAGTTTATTCATGCCGCAACCTTGAAAGCGGCCGGGATGGACGAGAATGCCCTTGCGTTGATCCATCAACTCGCCAGCCCCACTGAAATCGGGCTCATACCTGCTCATCTCTACCTTGCCGACTGGTATCTGCGTGAAGAAGCCGCCCACTTGGACGAGGGGGAACGGCTGGACCTTGCTCGCCAGCATCTGGATCAGGTTATAGAAAAGGAACCGGACACTGACAGAGGCATGGCCGCTCGAGTGACCCGAGCCAAGGTGTGGTTGGCCCAGGACAAAACCGAGGATGCTATGGAATTTTTTGAGTCCAACCGCTACGCCATCAGGATGGATCCCACCATCGTGCCGACATTGGCTGAATACCTGATCAGCCAAAACAAGATCAACGAAGCCCGAAACCAGATCGAGGCGGGAATCAATGCCTTGCGGATGAGGGCCGAAATCGATCCGAACCGCCCCGAGATCTGGGACACGATGTACAAGATCCTGATGGTCACCGATGACTTTTCGCAAGCCAATGAGGAACTGAATCGCGCCATCCGGCAAACCAATGACCCGAATGTTCGAGGCCGAATTCGCCAGCTGCAATCAAACGTTCTCGTGTCTTTCGCCGAAACGGTTCAGAATCTGGAATCGCAGGATGGATACCGGCGGCAGTTGATTCCTGTTTGTCAGGCCATTCAGGTCTACCCGCGCAATGCACGTGCCCTCAGTATGTTTATCGACTTGATCCTGTATCCAGCCAACCCCGAGTTTGAGGAATGGCTGGAAGGTGAAGCTCGCGACAATGTGTCGCCGCAGATTTATCACGTTATCCACGGAGTCAGGGACGCGGTACAGGGCAAGCCGCCATCCAGTCAGGAGCATTTCAAGCTGTCGTTTGACGGCGATCCACGGACCGCGATTATTATCAACGACATCGCGTGGTTGCTTTCCACGATGAAGGAACAGCACGAGGATGCCGAGCGGCTCGTCAATGTCGCCATCGATACCTGGTCGGGGTCAGCCAAACTCTACCAGACACGTGGCGAGATTCTGATGGCGATGGGTCGGCATGAAGAGGCCGTTACCGAGCTGGAATATGCCGTGTCCAAAATTGAGAACGATCCGCGTGCGCACATGGTTCTGGCAGAATGCTACGAGCAAATGGAGCGACCTGAGGAAGCCGAGCAGCAGCGGGAACTGGCACGCGAGGTGGAAAGCAGGATTTTGCTCCTGCGGGAAGAAGCGCTACGCAAGAAAGCCGAGAATGCCGCAAAGTAAGCAAATCCTGACCGATTTGATGACCGAATTGACAGGGTGCATCGATCAGCCATGGATAAGCCGGGACTGCCGGCCATAATTGAATTGAAGGGTCTCTTTTGAGCCCGTTTCAGTTTCTCGCGAAATCGGTGTCCACCCGCACCGCTCCAGATCCATGAATCCCAAGCGGACTAATATTTTTCTTGTCCTGGTGTCGCTGCTGATCCTGCGAGTCGTCATCGGTTTGCACTTTTACAGCGAAGGCGTCACCAAGATTCGCAGCGGCAAATTCAGCTGTGCCGGATTCCTTGGACAGGCCAACGGCCCGTGGGCGGGATTCTACCGGGGCCTGCTTGACGATTACGATGGGCGTGTACGACTCTGCATTGCCCCGGTTCAACCCGATCCAGGAGTCAAAGACAGCATCGACACTGAAGCCACGATCGCCATCTGGCGTGATTTCGTGGAGCAGGCTAGCGCGGAATTCCAGTTTGACTAGCAACAATTAACGCAAGCCCGTACGATTCTGGATGAGTCAGAGAATTACCTGGACC
>JBPCVB010000323.1:0-6602 GCA_051010855.1 Pirellulaceae bacterium
GGGCGTGACACCGGGACAATGGCCAGTTGATACGAAGATCGCGTTTTCCGGCGAACGGCCCATCGTGCTGTTTTTTGCGCATCCACATTGCCCGTGCACCCGGGCCAGTCTGTGCGAACTGGAGCATGCCGCGTCGGTCAGCCAGCATCCGATCGATTTCGTTTTGGTCAGTCTCGATTGCTGTCCTGAATGCCCGGATTGGAAAGAGTCGACTCTGGTTACCAACGCGGGGCGAATTCCAGGACTGCAGGTTGTCTGGGACAGTGATGGTCTCGAAGCGGACCGGTTCGGAGTCAAGACATCCGGGCACGTGGTCGCCTATTCGCGGAATGGTCGAGCTGGATTCTCGGGAGGAGTAACGGGCTCGCGCGGACACCAGGGATCCAACCACGGTCGTACTGATCTCCAGCGATGGTTGCGACTGGAACCCGCTCAACAGGATCAGCAACAGCAGACAGCTTTCGCGCCCGTGTATGGTTGCACCATGATGGAAGACGCCAATGAATGACGTTCTGGCCAACGACAAGATCCAGATGCGCGCGGAACTGCTGGTCGATGAACAGCTGAACGCACTGCATTGTCGCGTCGATCGGTTGTTTGGCGTGTTGATGGTGCTGCAATGGATAGCCGCTTTTCTGGCGGCTATGTTCATTTCGCCTTTAACATGGATCGGCGCCACCGGTTCTGTCCACTTGCATGTGTGGGCGGCGATCATTCTGGGCGGCATCATCTGCAGCCTGCCAGTGTTTTTGTCAATCATGCGTCCGGGCCATGTGATTACGCGTCACGTCGTGGCAGTCGCGCAGATGTTGATGTCTGCCTTGTTGATCCATGTCACCGGCGGTCGCATTGAAACTCACTTCCACATCTTTGGCTCGCTGGCGTTTCTGGCGTTTTATCGAGACTGGAAAGTGCTCGTCACAGCGACCTTCGTCGTGGCGATCGACCATTTCCTGCGTGGCGTCTTCTGGCCGCTGTCCGTTTTTGGCGTGGCAACGGCCAGCCCGTTTCGCTGGATGGAACATGCGGCATGGGTCGTGTTCGAGGATATCTTTTTGATCAAGCTGATTTTTGACAGCCTGGCAGAGTTGCGGCAGGTCGCCGAACGTCAGGCCAAACTGGAGTTCACCAACGAAATCATCGAGGCGGAGGTGCTGCAACGGACGTCGGATCTACAGGCCAGCGAGCGCGATCTGGCGGTTGCCAAGGATCAGGCCGAGTCGGCCAATCGCGCCAAAAGTGCCTTTCTCGCCAACATGAGTCATGAAATTCGTACACCAATGAACGGAATCATTGGCATGACAGAGCTTGCGCTGGACACCGATCTGAATGATGAACAACGGGAATACCTGGGGACGGTGCGTAACTCGGCCAACGCCCTGTTGACGCTAATCAATGACATCCTCGACTTTTCCAAAATCGAAGCTGGAAAAATGGAACTGGCGAACACCCATTTTTCCTTGCGAGACAGTGTCGGCGAGTGTCTCGCGACACTGGCCTTCCGGGCTCATGTCAAGGAACTGGAACTGGCTTTTGACGTGCATTCTGATGTTCCCGATACGTTGGTCGGCGATGTGCAGCGTATCCGGCAAGTGATGGTGAATCTGGTGGGCAACGCGATCAAGTTCACCAACACGGGTGAAGTTGTCGTACGGATTCAAAATGCAGCCTCGTCGGAAACCAACGGCGATACGCAACCGGCCGCGAGTCTGCTGTTCGCCGTCTCCGACACTGGAATCGGCATGTCAGCCGGACAATTGAAAACCATCTTTCGCCCATTCGAGCAGGCCGACAGTTCGACGACCAGGCAATTCGGAGGAACCGGTTTGGGGCTGGCGATATCCAAGCAGCTTGTGGAATTGATGGGCGGGACGATTGGAGCCGACAGCGTTCCCGGGTCCGGGTCGAACTTTTACTTTGAACTGGAATTGCCAATCGGTGACACCACGATGGTCCCCGACAGGATGAGCGGGCAAAAACCAGTTGAATTGCTCAGCGGTCGCACCGTCCTGATCGTCGATGACAACGCGACCAACCGGCAAATTCTGGAAAACATGTTGAATTCCTGGGGACTGCAGACTCATTGCGTTTCCAGTGGCCCCGACGCTATTGCTTCATTGCACCGCCGTCGCAATGCGGGTGAGTCATTTGATTTGCTAGTATCCGATGTCAACATGCCCGGAATGGACGGGTTTATGCTGGCCGAACAAGTCATGTCTGAGCCAGACAACCAGACGCAAATCATCTTGCTAACATCGGCGGACCGGTCCGGGGACATTCGCCGTTGCGAAGAGCTGGGAATTTCCGCTCACCTGGTCAAACCAGTTCGACAGACCGCGTTGCTGGATGCCGTGGTCGACGTTTTTGATATGCAAATCAGCCTGCCGGATTCAGTGGGCAGTGCCTTGCCGGCCGCGACGCGAGAGTCACTTCGTGTCTTGCTGGCTGAAGACAACGTGATTAACCAGCGGTTCGCAGCGCGCGCCCTGGAGAAACGCGGTCATGAGGTCGTTATCGCCAATAACGGTTTGGAAGCCCTGGAATACTGGCAACAGCATGAATTTGATCTAATACTGATGGACGTGCAAATGCCGGAGATGGACGGACTGGAAGCAGCCCGACAGATTCGCAAGTTGGAGTCCGAAGATCCTCGTAACAAACCGACGCTGATTATCGCACTGACGGCACACGCCATGAAAGGCGATGATACCAGGTGCATGGAATCGGGCATGAACGGATACCTCAGCAAACCGATTCGCCCCAAACAACTGTTTGCAAAGATCGACGAATTCATGAACAGCGACGAAGCGCCCATGCAACGCCCGCCCAGGGCTGATGGAACCAATTGACGCCAGGCGGTGAGTCGTACCCGATATTCGACGGAACTGGAGAGCCATCGTACGTTCCCTGGTGTTTCCTTTCGCGTTACGTGGAATTTCGTGAGTCATGTGTCGCAGCCAACCAATGTTCGGAGACTCGATTTGCAAATCCTGACAAATTGACAAACAATGGGGCCGCTGCCGGGGGTCGCTTGCCACAACACGATGGAACCAGTTAATGCCAATTATTGACACCCGCCAGTTACTGGAACAAATCGAAGGCGACGATGATTTGTTGCAGGAAACAAGCACGATGTTGTGTGAGGAAGCTGAACAGGCGATTTCGCGACTGCAACAGGCCCTGGCCAGTAGCGATCTGGCCCAGCTGAAATCCGAAGCCCATTCTGTTAAGGGCATGCTGTCCAATTTTTTTGCGGACGCGGCCTGCGAAACGGCTTACAAACTCGAATGCCTTCAGGACTCCAGTGACTTCTCGGCCGTGAATGTATTGCTGGAACAGCTGCAACAACAAATGGCAACGATGCAGGGCGAATTGCAGCAGTTAATCGCCTCGCGAGCGTCCTGAAACGACTCGCGCCGATTTGCATACAGTTCAGCGGCGAGAACCGACGCATGCATCACCGGCCTCACTTCTTGATCGCTGCGCCGATTGTGGGAAACTGTCCTTCTGATGTCCTGAGGTGCCCCACAGTCTTCAAGTACAGGAATCACTATGCGATCTTCTACGCTTTTTTTGCTTATTGCTCTCGTAGCATTCGTTTTTACAGCGGACAGCTCCGCCGATGACTGGCGTCAGTGGCTGGGAAACAACCGCGACAGCAACTGGAATGAAGCTGGCATTCTCAAGGCGTTTCCAGCCGACGGTCCACAGTTGGTATGGCGTGCGGAAATCGCCGGTGGCTATGCCGGTCCGGCCGTGGCCGATGGACGTGTATTCGTCGCCGACTATTTGCGCAGCGAGGGTGACGATACTCCCAATCCTGGCAAGAAGAGCGAGCTAACTGGCCAGGAGCGTGTTACCTGTTTCGATGCGTCGACGGGTGAACAACTCTGGCAACATGCATACGACTGCAATTACAAGCTCTCCTATCCGGCAGGCCCCCGTTCCACACCAACCGTTGATGGCGACCATGTTTACACGTTGGGCGCTGAAGGCCACTTGTATTGTTTTCGCGCCGAGTCGGGTGACATTGTCTGGAAAAAGGATTTGAAGAAAGAGTACGGCCTGGATCTCGCACCGCACTGGGGCTTCGCAGCTCACCCATTGGTTGATGGTGATACGTTGTACTGTGTCGTGGGAGTCGAAGGCAGCGTCGCAGTTGCATTCGATAAAAATACTGGTGATGAGAAGTGGCGGGCCTTGTCGGCACGGTCCCAGGGCTATTGTCCGCCAACCATGATCGAAGCCGGCGGAACGAAGCAATTGCTGATCTGGCACCCTGAGTCGCTCAACAGTCTCAATCCGGACACGGGCGAAGTGTACTGGTCATTCGAGATGGAGCCGGCTTATGACATGTCGATCATCGCACCGATCATGCACGGCGATTATCTGTTTGCAACAGCACTGCAGGGCACGTCCCTCCTGCTGAAACTTGACCCCAATCAACCGGCAGCTGAGGAAGTCTGGCGAGACAAGGGTCCGCATTCGGATCACAACCCGCCTCTAATCGTCGACGGGCACATCTACGGTGTGGACGAGAAGGGCCAGCTACGCTGTTATGAACTCGAATCCGGCGAACAGGTTTGGGAATCCACCGCTACCATGACCGGAGGCCGGCCAGCCAGTGCAACCACCGGTTTTATCGTTCGCAATGGCGATCAGTATTTCATTGCCACCGAGCAAGGCGATCTGATTCTGGCCAATATGTCTCCCGGTGGTTTCGAGGAAGTCGGCCGGTTTAACATGCTGGAGCCCACCGGTCGCACCGGCAATCGCAGCGTGGTCTGGAGCCACCCCGCCTTCGCCGACCAATGTGTGTTCGCGCGTAACGACAAGGAAATCGTCTGTTATTCGCTGGCCGAATAGGCAACGCCAATTCCCTCTCCCTCGGGGAGAGGGTGCCTGCCGGGCGGGTGAGGCGGAAGGAATATCGCATATCGAACAAGGCATGTCGAATTCCGAAGTGCGCGTTCAATTTTGTACCGATCAAGAGCACACTGTTCTGCTATCAGGAAGTCGTCTGTATTGCGTCGGCCATCAGGATGCGTTGAGGTAGTTAGATGACGACTTCCATACGATCCGACGACCGTGAACGTATCGCTTCGTTCATAAGAACCACTGCTGAAAAAAGTTGCGACAAAAAGCTGACTGGAATCGCAATTGGCGTCATCGTTGGCGGGATGGAATTCAGTGCTGTCAGCGGATGGGCAGATCTCGAGTCGAAAAAGCCGGTTTCGGAATCGACCATCTTCGAAATTGGCTCGCTCACCAAGCTCTTCACATCGCTGTTGCTTGCGGTTGCTGTGAAAAGGCGGGACGTCAGTCTCGACGATCCGGTGCAGATAGCTCTGGGCGAACAGGTGACATTGCCAACCGATGGCAGGTCTCAGATTACCTGGCGATCCCTTGCCAATCATCGTTCGTCACTGCCAAGGTTGCCCGACGACTTGATCAAAACTGCGGACATGGAGAATCCGTACGCGCATTACGATCAAGAGATGTTTTACGCATGTTTAAACAGAATGGAATCAGTCAAGCCAATCGGTTCTCAAGCGGCGTATTCGAACTTCGGTGCTGGACTGCTTGGACACGCGTTAGGCAAGCTCGCGGGAAGTGACTATCGCGCAGCTCTCAAAGAAAGAGTGTTAACTCCTCTGGGGATGCTGAACACTTCAACGGAATCCAGCGATGAGCAAACGACACAGTTGGCAACTGCGCATAAAAAGAAGAACAAACCCGCAAAGCACTGGGACTTTACCGAAGTGACCGTTGCTGCAGGGGGCGTTCGATCATCGCTCTCGGATATGTTCAAGTTCTTGCGTGCGAACATTGATCCGACAACGTCGGTATTGGAGGATGAGATCGCGATGATGCGTGAACCGTCGAAACTTCCGCACTACGAAAGCAACCGAGCCAATTACATTGTTCGATTTCTCCCAATACTGTATGTCGTCGCACTTGCAATCTTCATGACATGCATGTTTGGCAAGCAATGGATTACTGAAATTGGCCGGAGCGGTTTTCTGCATTTTTCGATCATGTTATGGCCAACCCTTGGAGCCGCGACTCGTTGGGGCCGCATTCCCGGAGCTGTTACACTGGTTCTTATGACATTTCTGACGTGGTGGTTGTGGGGAGCTGCCTTCGCCTGGTTTGCAGAACTCATTTGGGGTGCGATCCTTGTCTTTTTGTTCTCAAATTGGAACCCGACCAAATTCGTTGAACAGCTTCGAGGCGAGGGGCGTCTGGCGTGGCAAAGTTGGAAGTTTGGCTCCCGTTCGATGCTCTGGCACAACGGTATGGTTGGCGGATCGGCCAGCTACCTGGGACTTGTGCCAGAGTTTGAGATTGGTGTGGTTGTGCTGACCAACACCGCGAAATCGGTCGATGCAATCGGAGACCGGATTGTGTCAAA
The DNA here is from genome assembly GCA_051010855.1 of Pirellulaceae bacterium. GTDB lineage: Bacteria > Planctomycetota > Planctomycetia > Pirellulales > Pirellulaceae > CAJQPP01. The sequence continues at coordinate 6,416 of JBPCVB010000323.1, forward strand.
GTTGGTGAAGCTCAAGGAAAACGAGCTCCGAGAAAGAAATAGTGATTCGTAGACAACGGTATCAGTCCGCCACGACAAGCGACGGCCTGTAAGGCCATCGTACGATGTTGTTAGATGCGTGCTATTCAGTCCGTGGAACTTGTGTCGCTGGTGCGACGCGGCCCATTTCCTTTTGGATGTCCTGGGG
>JBPCVB010000324.1:0-9933 GCA_051010855.1 Pirellulaceae bacterium
ATGTACAGCACGTTTCCGGCGCCGTAACGACCAGCGACCAACAGAGGCTGGTTGCCCTCCACGTTGATCTGGTCACCGCGTTCCATCAGTACCTGCGAAGTTGGCTTGGGCGCCAACGTCGGGAAACTCCAGTAGATGGCCGGCATCAGTCCCCACAGACGCCTGTTTTCCTCGATGTCGTTAACAAACGACATCACCGGATGATCGATGTTGTGATTCACGACCAACATCTTGCCGGGCCGCGAATTCGTCGTGGAAGCCAACACCTGGCTGGTGTCAATGAACTCGGCATCGCCAAACCGCACTGGCAGTACATCGCGAATCCCGGACAGCCGATTCAGCGTCACAAACATGTTTGTGTACATGGGACCGGCCATATAAAACAGCCCGCCGGCATTGCGTTTGCAAAAACGTTTGAGCGTTTCGATCCATTCCAGATCAAATTCATCGGGATCCGGATCGATCATCATGATCACGTTGTATTGCCCGAGCTCTTCCAGGGTGCGCGGCAACTGGTCAATCGGTTCGTTGCCTTCCTGGGGTCGGTCCTGGTCCATCGTCTGCAACCAGCAACTGAGGATGATATTGGAATCCCGTTGCATCAAACGTTGCAGCATTCGGTATTCCCACGTGGGAGCGCCGGCAATCAACAACACCTTGACCTTCTCGTCGACCACCTGGATCTGGCCACTGGTGCGTGTGTTGTCATCTGATTCGCTTTCGCCGTCGACTTCCTCAATGGCCACCGTGTAGGCGTAGGAGCCGGGGCGTCGCACGGTTCGCTGGAAATCAGCGCGAAGCCGCCCGCCGGCTGTTGGCACTTCTACATCGACCGTGTCCACCAGCGCACCGGATTCGGCAATCTCTCCGGTTTCCGAGTTCACTTCATGCTCCATTAACTGCACCGTCACCGATGGCTCGCTGATGTCTTCAGCGTACAGGTCCGCTTCGATTTCAAATGGCTCGCCAACCGGCGCCTTGTCTCGTACATACAGCTTGTTAACCGAAAGGTTGCGTGGCCGGGATGGATCGCCAACGCCAATGGTGAAAATCGGGATCCGCATCTGGCCAGCCTTGCGTGCCAGTTCCAGCGGGTCTTCCGATCCATTGTGTTGTCCGTCGCTGGCCAAAATGATGGCGGACAGACGACTGCTGTCGCCCAGTGTTTCACGAAGTCCCTGCCAGATGTCCGTTTCCCTCTTGTTGGCGATCAGGGGCGGCATTTCATAAGCGGTTTGGTCCGTGTTCGCATCATCAATCTCAACATCGGGATCGACCGCAGGCAGGATACCTGCGGTACTGATGACACGGGCAAAGTCGCGTACCCAGAGGGAACCTTTCTCGCGAATTTGCTGCACGAACTGACCGTTGTTGTTTGCCATGGCTTCCTGCAACAGCTCGGCACGAGTCGCTTGTCCGGAAGCAACCTGTTGCGGACTGCGACCCGTCGCGGCGGCCAGCCTCCGGGCGAAGTCCGAATCGGCGTAGCTGTCGGTCCGTGCAAAGGACAATGAGATGTCCCGCAGCAAGGCGATGTTTGCCTTGATCGTATTGGTTTGGGTAAACACCACCGATGGACGCAGGAACATCAACACCAGCAGCAATAGCACCGTAAAACGCAGGCAGCCCAGAAAAATCTTGACCGGTCGCGGGCAGGTGTCGATTTCGCGTGTGTAAAGCCAGAAAACAAAGGCGCAGATCAACACAATCGCAGCGATCAATACAAACACTCCCCACGATTCCGGCATACCCGCCCATTGCAATTGGGGAGTGCCATCGCGTGTCGCCTGATCACCCAGCAGCCAAGTCCAAAATGAGTTCAACGAATCACCCTTTGTTTACGCTCTTGCGTTCTGTGTTCTGTGTTCTGTGCTTCTAGTCGTCGTCGTCTTCGGCCGTTGTTGCGTCCTTGTCGTCGTCCTCATCTTCACCCTCGGCCGACTCGTCGCTGTTGTTTTCCTGTTCTTCGTCATCGCCGGGTGTCGCCCTGATGGACCCGTCGTCAGGTCCCAGTGCATACAGGCGGTTGCCGCCGGCCACCCAGATACGCTGCCCGTCGCTGTACAGATTGCCGACAGGTGCTTGAGTTCCGAGATTCACCGGTATTTCCTGAATGACATCGCCAGCGCCGCCGTCTCCCCTGAGACCCATCTTGAGAATCTTGTTATCAAAGGGCACGTACAAAGCTTCGGGTGTGACCATGCCTCGTCCCAGCGACTTGCCCGACGAGAACTCGTGCACCCATTCCCAACGTCCTTCGGCGCGAATGCTGACCGCGGCCACAGAATCTGTTCCACCTAGATAGATATAGTCATCATGGATGCCGATCAGGTATTCGAACTTGTGACCAAAAGGACGATTGTCGGTTTGCCACAGGAACTCGCCGGTCTGGCGATCGATGGCCCATACGACGTTGTAGTCGGACGCCATGACAATCAGTGTGTTTCCGATGGGAATGACGAGGTCTTCCTTCCAGCCATCGAGTTCCAGCAAATCCATTTGCGTACCGAACCGCTTCATCATGTCGTTGGATTCGCCGGTTCGCGTGTATCGACGGGCAAAGCGAATTCCACCAGTCATCGGATCGAACGAGAACACGACTCCGGTGCCACAATTGGCATAGGCCGTACTGCCCTCGATCGACAGGTGAATTGGCGACCACGGTTCTGATCCACCGCCTGGCTCATCACACAGATAACTCTTCCAAATCAGCTGGCCATCGTTTTGACTATCCAGCGCGTAGATCCAGATGGCACCGCCGACGTTGGCCGGCACCAGCAACAAATCGCCAAAGCCCACCGGCGCTGCCATAAAGCCAACGTCCTCGAACGTCTCTTCATCTTCCGGGAAGAACGCCGGATCGGGCACCTCGTTGTCCATCTGCGGTAGCTCGGAATCCAGCAGTTCGACTTCGGGAATACGCCACAGGATTTTTCCGGTTGTCAGATCGTAGGCCGCCAGGTTGTTGGTGCGTGTGCGTCGCGGTATCGATCCCCATGAATAACCACTCTGTTCGTTGCCACGGGGCGCCCGCGAGTCGCTCCAGTTGTAACTTTCGCCTTCGACCGAATACAACACGCCGCGGTGAATAGACATCGCCTGGGAAATCTGATCGCCGAACAGCTGGACCTCATGCGGCTGCACCGGTGAATTGCGAGTGTTTTCCGAGCTGCCGTAGCGGCTGTACGCGTCGTACATCTGTTTGCGACTGAGGAATCCCGCGTCGAGCGAAAAATGATTCAGCCAAATTGGCCGCCATGCCGGATCCGCTTCGAGTGGCCCCGTCCTGTTCCACACTGTGAAATCGGAACCTGTGCGGAAGATCGCATACTTGTCTGTGAACAACATTGATCCGGCCGGTCGCCAGCCAGTTTCCCGCCAGCGTTTGATCAGTTTTTCCTCCGTCGTGCCAACGCTATCGAGGATGTCGTCCGGCTGGTAACTGACAAATGTCGAACCGAGATAATCATCGCGGTCGTACTTGTCCTTGGGCGCGAAATAGAATTGCCAGTCGGCACGAAGCGGCCCGCTGTCATATCCAGCGGGAAGAGCCGACATCAACCCCAGTCGGTTGACGCCTCCCAGCCGGGAAATCCATGTCGAGGCAGCGGCGGCGTCAGAGTCAATTTGCGGTGATTGTTCAACGAGTTCCTGAACCGACTCATACAGCCGGGACTGGCGATCGCCGCCAGCAGCCAGCGCCTTGTTCATAGCCTCCCGGGCAGACGGCTGATCACCGACATACGAATACGCAATAGCGATTCGCAACCAGACTTCATCCATTGGTACCGAAGGATCCGGATAGCGGTCAGTGATCTTGTTGAGCAGTCTGACAGCGCCTACAAAATCGAAACGGTCAAGGTAAATGCACCCCAGCCGGTAGGCCGCATCGTCGCCCAGTGAACTCATGAAATAGCCTTTGACGACCTGCGAGAGCGCATCGAGATCATTGTCGCCATTGCCCTGGGCGAGGATTTCCCGCGCTGCCGCGTCGGCCGCGATGCGATAGGCGCTCAATCCGTGCGGTGGCAGTTCTGCGAGGATTGATTCAATCTTTTCGGTGAGTGCAAAGTAGGTTTCGTGATCGTCGGTGAACAGGATGTCACCGCTTTCAGCCAGCACCGATTGCCACAGCCGGGAAGCCACCCGGAAGTTTCCGTCGGCGCGATACTGTTCTGCCTTGTCGAGCCGGGCCATCAGATCCGGATCGGTTTTTAGCGGAGCGCCGCCGGCATAGCGTTCGTCAGCCTGCAATTGATCGTCAGGGCCGATTTGCTCGTCTTCTGTTTTCTCGTCGTCATCAACGGCAACGGCGTTCGCATCGAGCTCGACGACCTCGACGACTCGCCCCGCTTCCTGGGCATCCTGCGGCGCAGAGACACCCAGTCCCGCCAATGGCGCGACAATTAATGCCAGGCATAGATTGTGCAATGTCGAATTCATGGCAACATCACCCGTTTAAAAAATTCTTCCTAGCGACTTCGTCCAAACCACCACCCAAGAAACTGCTCCAGGGCCAGGCAACACGCCAGCAGCAAAAGGATTTGCGGCCAGATTTCGTTACTGGTGCTGGACTCGTTCTTCAAAACCATTTCATCGGCGGTCAGCATTTGCGTGCTGTCCCCGAAAAAATTCTGTGCCAGTCCGGCTACATCGAGCCGTTTCAAATCACCTTCGCGCGCATCGACGTTGACGGCCAACAATCGCTTTTGGTTAGTCACCAATTCGCTACTGAGTTCCATTTCGTAGAATCCGCGGCGATCAATATTTTCAAACTCGACTTCATACAGCACATTTTCCTGTGACTCATCGATTGGTCGCGCATTGGCTTCGACCTTTTCACCGCGAGGATCGGTTAGTGCCACTCGCGGGCTGAATTGCGAAAGGTCGACCAGTTCGCGGAGCATACTGCCCACACGCAAACCTGCCGAGACATCGGATTTGCCCACCATATCATTGACCAGATCCCACATCACGCAGACATAGGTGGGGTCGGCTGGCCACATTGTCCAGTCCGCATCGGCCGGGAATGCAAAGGCCACTGTGCGACCGTCACCGTATACACGATCGGCCATCGCCGGTGTACCGTCTTCATTGGACAGGGACAACGGAGTGGCCACTGTCACTCCTGCCTGGTCAGTTTTTACCGAACCACGCCACCACGAAAAGATCTCGACCTGATCAAAACCAATTTCGTCATCCAGCGTGACTCGCAGTGCCGGATGCCTGGCATCCTTGATCTCCATGTAAATCCAGTCGCCGCGTGTGACGTCGCCTTCCATAACTTCCAGTTTCAACGGAGACAGTCCTTCACCATCCTCGAAAAAGGTTTCGTTAAACGTCGAAGCCCGCACGCGGTCGCCTGGCATAAATACCAGGCCGCCACCATCCGCCACCCATAGCTTGAGTGATTCCACGCGATCCGGAGAAGCCTCATCCACGTTACACAAGAAAATCACCTTGTATTTGCTAAGCGAGATATCCTCGAACTCGCCCACCGTGGCTGTATCAGCAATGATGCCGGTTCCGGTAACACCGATCTCCCTGAGATAGTGCGATTCGCTGCGTTCGGATTCGGCCGAGGGATCTCCGTCCACAATCAAAACCGGAATTCCACGCAGCGTGCGTGCGGCGAAGAATGACTCCGAGTCCTGCGGCAAGAAATCCTTGAGGCCGCTGTTCTGCACGATTTCCACCTGCACCCGCGCGTTCATCAGGTTGTCCTGCAACTGCTCGGTCGCATCCATTTCGTTGAATTCCCGGCGATCGTATTGGAACAGATGGCGGAAAGTCACTGATTCGGTTCTGCCGGGAGCGATCGAAGTCACGGTTTCAATCTGCGGCTGAAAATCATCGACGCGAAAACGCAACTCGACGTTTTCGGCCGTGGTGTCGCCAAAATTCGTGACCGACACGTTGAAGCGTATTACGGTTCCGGCTACCAGCAGGTCATCGGCGCGAATCGCGGTGACAGCGAGGTTCTCCTCAAGCGAAGAACCGACATCGACCACAAAGGTATTTGGTGCTGACTGGTTGATTCGGCCCACCAGCCGGTTGGGTGTGTTTTCCGAATCGGTCATTTCCGGATTTTGCCAGTCCTGACGTCGCAGGTCGGTCATCACATACACTACCTGATTATTGGTCGACCGATCGTTTTCCACAAAACTGGCGATATCGGTTAGCGCTGCCGTGTAATCGGCGACTTGATCCGAGCATTCCAGTTCATCGATGCGTGAAATCAGGGCATCGAGTGAATCGGGGGTAATCGGGTCGTTGGTGATAACGGGCTCTGCCGGTTTGCTGGTGAGATACAACGTCAGGAAGTCGCTGCCTCCGTCGCTGGCCAGCATCTGCAGCAATTGCTTCAGTCGATCGCGGGCGGTTTCAAAGGCTGACTGGTTACCGACCACCACACGCTGACTGAGCGAATCGTCCAGCAGGATAACCCGCTGGAATTGCTGTGACTGGCCAAAGGTGAATTCCGACGGCAGGAAAGGACGGGCCAGCAGGAAACCCAGGAACAACATGGCCAGGCAACGCAGCAGCAGCAGGATAAAGTTTTCCAGTTTGACCCTGCGCCGGTTTTTTTTGTCGGCATCAAACAGAAAATCCATTGCTGCCCAGTCCACGATCTTGAATCGCCGCTTGTTCAGCAGATGAATGATGATCGGCGACAGTATCGCGGCGGCTCCCAACCCCAACATCAGCGGGTTGAACATCCACGAGGCTAACCAGGTCATGTATCGTTATTCCGGGTTCAGTATTCGTTTATTTTCTTAACAGTCGCTTGCGGCGTTTTTGCCGGAACGCCAGGTAACCGGCCAGCGCGGCGTCCAGGGGCTTGCCGGTATCCAGCAAAACATGATCGACTCCCAGGCCGGCACACACCCTGCGAACTTCCTTCATATAACTGTCGACCGCTTCCAGATACGACGTCCTCAGGGCGCGGGGCTCGGTGTGCAGCTGGGCGTCGACCTCCAGTCCCCGAAACAGGGTGTTCTCCTGAAACGGAAATGTCAGTTCGTCTTCGTGCATCACATGGAACACGATCACCTCATGGTGCCGCAGCCGGAATTGCTGCAATGACTCCGCGAATTGCCCCGGATCAAGAAACAGGTCGGATACCAGGATGACCATGCCCCGCTGGCGAATCTGGCCGGCCAGGGCCTGAAAAATATCAGCCACATCCGTGCTCGATTCAGGTGAGCATTGTTCCAGTTCGTGCAACATGAGCTTCAGATGCGACGGGTGCGAACTCGGCTTGAGGTTCTTGTCGATCTGGTTGCTGAAGAAGACCATGCCCACGGCATCCTGCTGTTGCTGCATCAGGTACGCCAATGAAGCGGCGGTTGTCGCGGCATAGTCGAACTTGTTCATGGCATCGGCATTCGGATCGCCATACCGCATCGACTTGCTGCAATCCAGCAGGATGGTGCATTTGAGGTTGGTCTCTTCCTCGTATTCCTTGATATAGAGCCGATCCGTTTTCGACCAGACTTTCCAGTCAATGTGACGCAAGTCGTCACCGGGGGCATATTCGCGATGCGTGGCGAATTCGACCGCGAATCCGTTGTACGGACTGCGGTGCTGGCCCGTAATAAAACCCTCGACCACCAGTCGGGCGCGAACATCCATTTTCTTGACGCGATCAAGAACACGCGGATCAAGGTAATCGCTGGCGGCGGTAACTTCTGTGGACACGGTGGCTAATCGGGATTTGGGGATTGGGTCAGTAAAAGGCCGTCAACCCGTGGTAAGGCTTCCGGCCCGGGCATCCCGAACCGATCAGGCAAACGCCTTGGCCAGCTCGGGAGCGACTTCGTCGTTCTCGTTGCGATCGGGCATCGTTTCCAGAAGCTGGTTGATCACCGTATCGGGAGTGATCCCGGAGGACTCGGCATTAAAGTTCGTAATCACGCGGTGACGCAGCACGGGACGGGCCACTGCCTGAATGTCATCGGTCGTGACATAGAACCGTCCCTCAAGCACAGCACGCGCCTTGCCACCGAGCAACAGGTATTGCAGGCCACGCGGGCCGGCGCCCCAGCTGACGGTATCCTTGACAAACTCGGGCGCGTCGTCACTGGCTACGCGTGTGGCACGCACCAGTCGCAAGGCATAGTGAATCACATGAGGTGCAACCGGAACGCGGCGCACCATATGTTGCAACTTGACAATGTCTTCACCGGTCAGCACCTGCGACACCTTCGGTTCGATGTCGGCAGTGGTTGTGGCGGCAATCATGTACTCTTCGTCATACGAGGGATACTCGACGAAGATCTTGAACATGAACCGGTCCTGCTGGGCTTCGGGCAGCGTGTAGGTACCTTCCTGTTCAATCGGGTTCTGCGTGGCCAGCACAAAAAACGGTACGGGCAGCGGATGTCGTTGACCGCCGATGGTGACCTGCTTTTCCTGCATGGCTTCCAGCAGGGCAGCCTGGGTTTTGGGCGGCGTGCGGTTGATCTCGTCGGCGAGAATGATGTTGGAGAAAATTGGCCCCGGCAGAAACTTGAAATCACGTGATCCGCTATGGCGATCTTCCTGAATGACTTCGGTGCCCGTAATGTCACTCGGCATGAGGTCAGGCGTGAACTGGATCCGGTTGAAATCCAGGTGCAACGTTTCGGCCAGCGTACTGACCATCAATGTCTTGGCCAGGCCGGGTACGCCTTCCAGCAGGCAATGCCCCTGGGCAAAGATCGAGATCATCAGTTGCTCAAGAACGGCCTTTTGACCGACGATCATCTTGCCAAGTTCGGTCCGTACGGACTGGTAGGCAGATTTCAGGTTTTCGAGCGCCTGCAGCTCATCCTGGGTCAGGTTTTCATTCGATTGACTGTTCGGCGAGTGATTCATTTAGCCAGTCCTGTTTCCTTGCATTGCAAAAATTGTTTCTCGAAGCCCCGCGGTGGAAGCGAGGGTCTCCCCGTACCTGCCGGCATTTGTTTTACGGTCGGGACCCAGACAACGTTCGACATGGCCGGAAAACTAATCAGCTCGCATTGAGGGAGCCGGTTCCGGGAAGGCGGGTTGTTCTCTGTTCTCGATTCAGCAGTTGCTGACATTCGCCGGCTAAGCGTCGGCCCCGACCCGCGAAATCACGAATCTGCGGTGGAATCCCGACGAAAGCCGTTTTGCCTCCCTAGATTGTAACTAAACGCGGGAACGCTTTGCCACTAGCTGAACGTAACAAGCTTGGTAGACCATGGGGCATGGTCCCGAATATAGAACAGGCTCGAAGCGGTTTTGTTCCATGGAAACACAGAAATTGCCGTGGAAGCGGCGAATTCGCCAGATTCCTGGGTGGCCGATGGAATTAACTGCGGACGAATTTTCTGATGATAGTCTTCAGCCCAAATGGGGAAGGGGAGTTTCGGTGCATTGGACACTTGCAACCACTGCGATTTCTTTGCAACCAGATGGCCAGCGCCCATAATGTCCTTATGGGAACACAAGCAGGCACGCTCCACGAACCGGACGCGACCAACTGGAAATCCGCAGGATTGTCGGTCGTGATTCATGTGATGTTGTTCGTGGCACTGGGATTACTCTGGACGACCCGCCAGATTGGTGGCGGCGATGAGGGTTCGCGTCCGGTTTCCATCGTCCTGGCCACTGCAAGCGAAGAGCCTGAATACTTTGACGAGCAGGACCTGATCGAGGAGACCATGACGGACGAATCCGCGTCTGCCATGGATCAGGCTTTGCCCGACGAAACTCCACCGCTTGATACGACCCAGCTGGTGTCCGAGATCCCTCCCATCGACATGCCGCTGCCGGGAATCAACTCGACAGATATGGCCCGAGTTAATCCCTCGAATGCCGAACCACGCAACATCCGGCTGACACCCGAGCAACAGAGAATGCTTGCTGCCGAAAGCGCTGCGATCGAGGCGCGACGTCCGCGTGGACCGCCGACCAGCCTCAGCG
>JBPCVB010000325.1:0-3044 GCA_051010855.1 Pirellulaceae bacterium
GAAAATTGTGCTTGGTGACGAAATCGTCTCAGTCAATGGAATGGCCATCGATCAGTCCCGCCGGTTGATTCTTGCTGGTCAGGAACATCGTCGTCATTTGTTCTTTGTTCAGGTCGATCCGGAAGAAGAGATAGAGGTCGAGTATCGGCGACGGCAAAACTCCGAATTGCAAACCGTTGTGTTGCAGGCACGTGAGGCCATTCCGGCCGAAGACGTCATTGAGATCAGTGCTCGTGTCATCGAGAGCGAGGGAAATCGATACGGTTACATCCGCTACTGGAATCTGATGTCAGTCAAAACCACCGAGTTATCCAGGGACGTGATCGAAGAGCAGTTCGACGATTGCCACATGCTCATTCTGGATTTGCGTGGCCGTGGCGGTTTGATCCCGGTCGTGCTGTCGATGGAAAAGCTGATTCGTCGCACCGACGTTCCCGTGATTGCGGTTACCGACAACCTGACACGCAGCGCCAAGGAGATGCTGTCGTGGTTGATCAAGGATCACCCGCACGTCACCGTGGTCGGTGAGCGTACGGCGGGCGCCGTAACCGGCGCGACGATGACGCAACTGCCATCGGGAAACGGGCTGATGTATCCGGCATTGTCATCGGAGAACCTGAAGGGATTAACGGGCGATGTGATTCTGGAAGGCGTAGGTGTGGAGCCGGATATCCAATGCGACTTTCAAATCCCCTGGTGCGGCGGCAATGATCGTCTGCTGGAAGCCGCGATCGAAACTGCTGATGAGCAGATTGAAGAGCTCTTGAGGACGATAATCTAGTATCTCGGGGTGTCGACTTGCTGAAGGACAGCCTTTAGGCTGTCGATGCCCAGCAACATCAACACTCACGTTCTAAATCCATTAGCTCATGACGCGAATCCTTGTTTCCTGGTTGATCGTTCTTGTTACGTCCTTGCAATCTGACGCACAGCAAAACAACTGGACCAGTCTGTTTGACGGCCGGTCACTGGATGGCTGGACGCAAAAAGGTGGCGACGCAAACTATGCCGTCGAGGATGGTTGCATCGTGGGCTCCACGGTTCCCAATACACCCAATTCCTTTCTGTGTACCGAACGCAATTACGGCAATTTCATTCTGGAACTTGAGTTTCAGGTGCACCCGGAACTGAACTCGGGAATTCAGATTCGTTCCAACAGCGACCCTGAATACAACAACGGTCGTGTTCACGGTTACCAGGTTGAGATCGATCCGGGCGAACGGGCGTGGTCCGCTGGAATTTACGACGAAGGTCGCAGAGGCTGGCTATTCGACCTGAAACAAAACAATGAAGCCAGATACGCGTTTCGACAGGGATTCTGGAATCACTATCGCATCGAGGCGATCGGCGATTCCATTCGTACGCGGATCAACGGAGTGCCTGCGGCCGACCTCCGTGACGACATGACCGATGAAGGGTTTATCGGGTTGCAGGTTCACGGTGTAGGCGGTCGCGAGGATCCCATCACCGTTCGTTGGCGCAACATTCGCATTCAGGAATTACCCAAAGACGCCGTCGCGGCAGCACGAATCGCCAGTCCAATCGCGGCAAAGGAAAATCTCGCTGGTGAGACCGCTCGTAAATTGGCTGACGGCTTTCGCTTTACGGAGGGGCCTGCGCTGGGCCCTGACGGCAAGGTTTACTTCTCGGATATTCCCAATTCAAAGATTCACGTTTGGGATCCACAATCAGGTGTCGCCGACATATACCGATCGGAATCGGGGCGAGCCAATGGACTGGTGTGGACCGCCAACGACGGGCTGATCGCTTGTGAAGGCGGCGCGCGACGCGTCACGTTGACCGATGCGGATGGCGAGATCAAGGTGCTGGCGGAGGAATTCGAGGGCAAGAAGCTTAACAGCCCCAACGACGTCACCCTCGATACCGAAGGTGGTCTGTATTTCACCGATCCGCGCTACGGAAACACGGATGACCTGGAACAGGACGTCGAGGCGGTTTACTACGTGAATCGCGGTCGACAAATCACTCGCGTCATCGATGATTTGGGAAAGCCCAACGGCATTGAATTGTCACACGATGGCAAGACGCTATACGTTGCAGATACGGACGCCGGCAAGGTGTTCGCCTGGGATGTCGAGTCGCCTGGCAAGCTGGTGAACAAACGCGAATTCGCACCTCTGGGCAGCGATGGGATGACGATTGATCAGAGAGGTAACCTGTACCTGACCAACGGTATGTTTGTTCATGTGTACAGTCCCGATGGCGAGGAGCTCGAACAGTTGCAATTCCCCGAAGCGCCTGCCAACGTGACTTTTGCAGGCCCCGACCGCAATACCTTGTTTGTCACGGCTCGTACCGGGTTTTACTCGATGCCAATGTCGGTTGCCGGCAGCCGGGTGTTTGCCAATCCTGATTTGCCGACCACTGCACCGGTCGTTGCGACGCCGGCCCCGGTCGTAAGTTCTCAAGCACAGGTCGTTCATCAGCCCGTTCAGGCCCACACGATCATTTACCGGTGCCCGTGCTGTTGCCGGCCATGTTGTTACCGTTGTCGCCGCGGCTGGCAGCGATAGTCACTTGCGTTTGTTCAGCGCAGCGGTGCTCGTTTCGAGTTTCAGCAGGAATTCGATTACGAGCACGAGCACCGGCCCGTTGGGCCTGAGCACGAGCGCGAGCTACGTGGCCAAAAACCTTGTTTTCGCAGGGTTTTCGCTTGTTTATTCCGCGATTCTCACCGTCCCCGCAAATTTCTTCCTGTTTTCCTGTCCGGTGCTGCGCCGCAATGGCAATCCATGGTCGCACGGCAATCGAAGTTGATTGCCAACGACCCAAACAGGCCAACGACAACCTTCCAAACCAACCCCCGTCCAGCGGCCAATTAATACAAGGAAAAAGAAATGAAGACTCTCGCAACCATCGCCATCGCCTTTGCCATCGCCATGTTCACCAATTTGTCGGACGTCTCGGCACAGCAATACAGTGGTTATTCCCAATCGTGGGGCAGCTCGTGGAGCTCAAACTGGAGTTCCGGACCCGGTGGATACCACCAAAGCAACAACAGCAATCAGTGGGGTCAGTCGACC
>JBPCVB010000326.1:0-2615 GCA_051010855.1 Pirellulaceae bacterium
GCGACTCGCCGAAAATCCGCAATGGCCTCGTCCCAGCGACCGACTTCGGCAAAGGCCTCCCCGCGGTGGATGCGAACGTCAACGCGAACGTCCGTATCCTCAACGCTCTTCAATAAATCCGAAAAACTGTCGATAGCCTTTTGCCATTCGTTTTTGTTCGCGTATTCAGTCGCACGTCGATAGATACCAGCCCGTTCACGTATCGCGATTCGCTCGTCGTCGGCACTTCGCCATAGCCGCACGTCTGCAGTCGTATCAGTGCTTACCAACGTCGTCGCATCTGGCGTAAAGACCAGTGACGCGACGTCGTGTCCTTCCCAGCTAAAGGACATTCGCCCTTCATATGTCTCCAGGTCCCAAAACTTGATCTCCCCACTGTTACTGGAGGTAGCGAGCGTTCTGCCGTCGCTGGAAAAGGTCACGGATGTATGAAAGGCGTCGTTTCCCCGCAACGTTGCCAATTCCAGACCACTGCTGACATCCCAGAGTTTCGTTATCGCTCCGTCCTGAGGTCTATAACCATTACCCATACTTACAGCCAGGGTTCCTCCGTCCGGAGAGAAAGCCAGATCCAATAAAAACAACCCTCGTTGGTTGGAGTCTTGCAAATAACTGCGCTGCACGTTGGAGGCCAGTAAATGCCTGCCCTCCTCCACATCCCAAATGTGAATTTCGGCAGGCCTGCCAATGGCGATTACGCCAAGCGTCTTTCCGTCTGGCGAAAACAAAACTTTCCGCAATGGCGTATCGTAGATGTGCGGAAACGTCATCTGCGGCTTAAAAGAATCGGCATGATAGAGTTCAACTTCTCTGGCATCGGTACCGATGGCTAACAAGCTACCGTCTGGAGAGAAATCGAGCGTCCAAATGGGGCTGTCCAAGCGTTGTTCCCGCACCAACTCGGCAGTTTGCACGTCCCATATTTGAAATCCCCTTGAATGGGCTACCGCCAAATGTTCGACGTCAGGTGAAAAATCGATTGCATGGACATTTTCGCCAACGTCCAGGGTAACCCGTCGCTGCAACGATTTCGCAGAGTATATCTCGATGGTCGTCGAGTTCTGTGTCGAGGCCAGCAACCTTCCGTCGGGCGAAAGGCTTACGCGATCGCGACCAGGATCTTCCTCGACCGGGGGATCGGATCCGATTATATCGTACAGTCCATTTGTGATTTCCGTCGACCACAATTTCACCGTTCCATCACGACCGGTGGAGGCGATTCGTTTTCCATCGGGCGAGAAGCCGACGTGAAACAACCATTGGGAATGACCCCTAAAGACAGCGAGCTCCGTTTGAGTTTCGATATTCCAGAGTCGCACCGTACTTTCACCCTGTGAGGCGGCAACGATCTGGGAACTGTCTGGTGAAAACGCCAGCCCTCCAGTTCCTGCTCCACCTCCTCCGAACTGTGCAATTTCTTCGCCGCTAGCGGCGTCCCAAATTCGGATTTCATTTCCATTGGTCGCCAGTGATTTGCCATCGGGAGACCAGGCGACGTGTCTATATCCATCGACGGCCAAGCCTTCGATTGGCTGGCCCGATTCCAGATCCCAAAAACGGACTTCGTGCCGTCCCGTCGTTACCAGCCTTTTGCCATCAGGCGACACGGCCATCGAATTAATGTACTTCGTATGACCTTTGAGTTCATGTAACTGTTGTCCAGTGGTAACGTCCCAAACCCTGACGACGCCGGGAATGTTCTTGGAGTCCAGAGTGCCGCCATCGGCCGTCACAAGTTTTTTCCCATCCGGTGTAAAGGCGATTGACACAATGGAATTTTGATATACGCCGATATCGCGTAGATGTTTTCCGGACTCGACGTCCCAGAGTTTGCATTCACCTGGATAGTTGCCTACACCAATCCTGCCCCAACTAGCGGCAGCGAGCGTTCTGCCATCGGGAGAAAAGGCGAGTGAACGCGCGTTATCGATACCGTGAAAGACTCGAATTACCTTGCGAGTTTCGATATCCATCAAGGAAATAGTTTTTCTGTCCGACGACGGATAGGCGATTAGCTTTCCGTCTGGCGAGAATGCGAAAGCGTACGACTCGATCGTCAGCTCATCACGGGTGCATTCGCCGAGCAGGTAATACCATTCAAAGGAGCGCCAGTCGGGTTCTCCCGGTGCGGGCACGTGGCGTTCCAAAAGTTCCAGCACACGCGGAATGTCGTTTCTGTCCCACGCGTCCTGCGCCAGATTCATGTGGGCGGCATATAAATTGCGTCGTGCGAGCAGTTCACGATCCTCGGCCAATTGGCGTTGTTGCTCGGCCCGTTGTTCGCTTTCGGTTGCCAATTGCTGCGCAGCAATCGCCGCGTTTTTTTGCTCGTCGGCAATCTCCCGTTGCTTTTGTTCCTTCTCGCGAGCGTTGTCCGCATCCTGTCGGGCCAGTTTCTCGCTTTCAAAATTGCGTTGGGACTCATGCTCGGCATTCGTGGCCCGAATGGCTTGCCAGGAAGTACCAAAGATACCGATCAGCAGGGCGGCGGCGATCGTGGAACCGGCGGCGATGGCGACCTTGTTACGACGCGCAAACTTGCGAAATCGGTACGCCGCCGAAGGAGGACATGCGACGACTGTTTCATCATCCAGGTAACGTTGAATGTCGTTGGC
>JBPCVB010000327.1:0-11024 GCA_051010855.1 Pirellulaceae bacterium
CTGAATAGTCAATAATCAGCAAAGTCGTTCGGCTGCAATCCAGTTGTCAACGCCGCTCCGTCTACCTCATCGCAGAGGCGCTGGTTACGACAATGTGCCCGCCAATCAGCTCGCTAGCGGGCCGTGAGATTTTAAGTCAATCATCACGTTTTCCAAGAGTGTTTTTTCGGATTCGAACGGGCCTTTGTTGAGCCAAAAAAACTCGATTCCCGAAGACCTGGCAACCGCTCAAAATATCGTCGACAGGGTACCGGTTCACGCCCCGATAGCATCAACACGCGCGTTGGCCAGTCCAAAAGCGGCTCGCAACAGGTCTTCGCGACAAATGACACCCACCACGCGTTTTTGATCGACTACGGGAATCGAAGGTAAATCGTGCAGAACAAACTGATCCAGTACGATGTCCAGCGGTGCCCGCGTTGGAATGGCCGCAAATCGACGCGTCACGTGCAAACTGATGGGGTCATTACGTAGCTGGGAATCGATGGCCGACCGCAAAAGCACGCTATCGGCGACCGTCCCTACCAACTGTAAGTCCGCATCCAGAACCAGCAAAACCGACGCGTTTTCCTCCACTAGTTGTTCGACTGCCCGGCCGATTGGCGTTTCCGGACGCACGGCAACATAGTTTTGACACATTATTTGGCCGGCTGTGAGCATATGAATCCCTGAATTTACTTCCTTGAAGTCACGGATGCGGTTATCGAGGCACGATGAGTGTTTTGAGCAGGCAAAGGCACTTTTGACCGTGCCAGAATTGCCTGACTCTGCCGAATTATATGCCGGAGCTTCGATTGAATCCCACCCCGATATGGAATTGCGATCTTTGTCGGTGCGTCATGCGGTTCAACCGTCAACGACCGTCGGAATAACCGGTCATCTGCATTCGTGCGAACGCGCGCAGAGCTGCGATTGCCGGGAGACGACAGTTAGTGGGGCGACTAACGTGTCACCGGTTCAACGAGAGAGGCCTCGTCAAAATGAGGTTCCGGGACGACCCCCGTTTGCAACCCGGTTTCGGCCAATTCGCCTTCGTCCAGTTGCGAAGACTCGACAAATACCGGAATCCCGGGTGAAGCGTCCCGGATAATTCCCGCCATGCGGGCGATTTCACTTTCGGGCATTTCCGCGTGCAGTGGCAAAAACACGATGTGTTGCAGGATTTGGCCGGCGACAGATTGCTTGTCATCGTGGATAGCATTCAGGCTGCAACTGTTGGAGGCATCAAAGCCTGAGTCCCATAATTTGCGTACCAGCGGCTGCGGTTCCTCGACCAAAATCGCCAGTACCCAAAACGTCTGGCGTACCATGTCCGCACCCAGCACATAGACCTGGTCGCCAGCCTGATCTGCGAACTGCCGCCCCAATTGACTGCGGTGATCCGTTTTCGCCGGATCGAACTTGCCCAGTTTGTAATCCAGCAATCGCAACAAGGATGTAGAAGGCTGCCTGCGGATACGATCAAAGAAACGAGGCCCGGCAAACCCGCGTGCCATACTGCTGGCAATACCATCGTGGTTGCGACCAAACAACTTGAGGAAACGATAAAAGCCCCCGCAAATCGGTCGGGTCGAAATGACCTTAACAAATCCGTATTTAAGGACTCGGCGCCCAAAACTAAATCGCGTCTGAAATCGCCATTGATCGTGAGCGCGTTGCATCTGTTCCAGCAACTCAGGTTGTCGAACATGAAACACAGCGCCTCCCAGCGCGGTGTTCGTCTTGATAGGCCCAAAGCTGAACATTGAGACGTCCGCTTGCGGGTCGCCTTGATAGCTGGATCCGACGTAGGCCTGGGCACAGTCTTCAATCACCAACACATCGTGTTCGCGTGCCAATTCCACAATTTGCGAAATATCGCAGAGTCCTCCCAGCAAATGTGCAACCACAATCGCCCGGGTACGCGGTGTAATACGTGCGCGAATCTTGTCGACGTCGGGTGTCATGGATTCCAGATCAATGTCCACACCCACTGGCACCATGCCGTTCTCTCGTACAATTTTCGGCATGTCCGGGATGGTTAGCGACGACATGATGATCTCACTGCCACGAGGCCAGCCAGAGCTGTGCAGCATTACGTCAAAGCCGCTGCGCACGCTGAGACAAACCAGCGCGTTTTCAGAATGCCACTGATCGCCAATTTGCCGAGTGGTGGCTTCCCGATCGCCGGGAGCAACGCAGTAACCCAGCCCGCTGGCCAAGTCAGCTGTTGAGACTTCTATTCGCTTTCGAACCCACATATCATCCAGTGCCTTAAAGATGGCTCTATGATAAAGCCAAAATCCGCCCAAGTTAATAACGTATGTCCAAAACCTGGCGGGTTCGGGAGCAATCGTCCGCTAACGGGTTTTTCGGCGTTTCCGGTCCAGTCTTGCCTTTTTTCCGTCGTCGGGCGTTTGCAAGATCATGACGCAAACAACCCGCAGCCTATAACCGTCACACCTGATCCGGTTCCATCTGCAACGGAATTGACTCAAGTCCCCGTTTGCGAAACAGGAATAACCACGCAGACGGTACGAAGTACAGGGCCAAAATGGTCGCGCCGGCGACTCCACCGGCAATGGCAATCGCCAACGGTGGCCAAAATCCCCCGCCCGCCAGTATCAAGGGCATAAATCCGGCAATCGTTGTCAACGTGGTGCTGACGACATGCCGGGTCGAACGGAATACGACCTGGCTCATGGCTTCCGGATCACCAGCGGCGGCAAGCTTGTTCTTGCGAATCGCAGCCAGCACGACGATCGAGTCGTTGATGGCGACCCCCACCAGGCCCATGATGCCCACAATCGCCATGAACCCAAATGGGAAATCAAACGACCACAGGGCGAACAGTCCCAGACCAACCGACAAGGCTCCAACGACGCCAATCAGGCCAGCCAGACGAAATGACTGAAAGGACAGTACCAGTCCGGCCACCATCAACACCGCCAGCACACCGGCGCTGGCCAACAGATTGCCTATCGCTCGATTGCGTTCGGCGGATTCTCCGGCAAAGTTGATGGTGTAGCCCGGCGGCTCGCGGAAATTGAGTTCGTCCAGCTTTTGCCGAAATTCTCCCAACACCTGGCTGGCCAGCACTCCAGCGCGCACGTAAACCTGAATTTCGTTCATTCGAAATCCGTTGATCCGCTCAATCGTGCGATTACCTGGGATCAAATGCCAGTCCGCAATCGCTTCCACAGGAACCTTGTCCAGCGAACCCATCACGGCCGAACCGCCCACCAGCTCGAAAGCATCGAGTCCCTGGCTGGTAGTTCGCTGTTCGCCTTTGAGCTTGATTCGTACCGGCAAGACCTCGGTCCCTTCGACAAGCGACCCACCGACTTCACCATCCAGCGCCGTGCGTAGCTGGCTGGCGATATCGAGATTCGTCAATCCTGCCAGGCGGGCTTCGGCTTCGTTGACTTGCAAACTCAATTTGCTCGTCGAACTACCGACATCGGAAATCGTTGTGACCACGTCGGGAATGCCGGCAAGGATCAACCGCAGCTCCTCACCGATTTGACGCAGCGTTGACAAGTCCGAGCCAAACACTCGAATCATGATCGGTGCATCGACCGGCGGACCTTGCTCCAGTTGTCGCACCGTGACCTGTGCACCAGGCAAGATTGACTGCAAATCTTCCTGCAGACTCCTTACCGTTTCGGCGACATCGACTCCCGGTGCTGTCTGTACCACCGCCTGGGCATAGTTTGACTGTGCCGCGCGAACCGGCAGCATGTTGTAATAAAAGGCCGGGGCACTCTCGCCCACGAACCAGTGGATCCGCTCGATTTCCGGAGCCTGCAGAGCGGTTTCGCGAGCCAGCTCGGCAGCCTCAATCGTGGCGTAAATCGAAGCCTGCGGCGGCAATTGCAACGTGACCTGAAACTGATCCCGATCGGACGGCGGAAAGAACTGCTCGGGCAATTGAGTAGCGCCGAGAAACCCCAGTATCGGCAACAGCATTCCCAGACACAGTCCAAGAACCGGCCGCTGAAACAGGAACCGCAATGAAGTTCGGTAGGTACGGTACATTCGTGAATTGCCGAACCCGTGTTTGAAAAGTCCCTGCTCGGGGCCAAAAACCAGATTCTTCTGCAGGATCGCGACCAGCGCGGGAATGATCGTCATCGACAGAAACAAGCTGCTGGTTACCGCAAGGATGACACTGATGCCGATCGCGCCCACAAATTCGCCCGCCGGACCAGGCATCAGCGCCAAAGGTGCAAATGCCAGACAAGTCGTAAATGTTGAACCCATCAAGGGGACGGCCAGATGCCGCACCGTCTCGGTGATCGCGCGTCGCGGTCGCATGCCCTGTTCCAGACGATGCCGCATCTCATCCACAACGACGATAGCGTTATCAATCAGCAGACCCAATGCAATGATCAGTCCGGTAATCGACATCTGGTGCAGTGGAATCTGCAAAAACCGCAGACCACCGAGCACCATCAAACCGGCCAACGGCAATGCCGAGCCGATAATGATCGCACTCTTCCAGCCCATCATGAACAGAATCACGAGGGTTACCGCCGAGGCACCGAGCGCCAGATTGAACAACAATAGTCCCAGCCTTGCCGTGACATAGTTATCTTGAAGGAATATCGTTTGTAGCTCGATCCCCTCAGGCAACGTCAGGCGAAAATCATCAACCAGCTGCTGGATGTCGGCAGTCCACCAGTCGATACGCACGTCCGGCTGGATAAAGCAACCCAGAGCAATCGCGTGGCGACCATCCACCAGTGTACGAGAGTCCGGCGGGTCCACGACGGATTTGCGAACGGTGGCAATGTCGCCGAGCGACACAATCGTGCCCGAGACGTTGCTTTTGACTGGCGTCTCCGCGATTCGTTGCAGCGATTCAAACTCGCTGTCTACTTCCACCACAATGTCGCTTTTCGAGCTGCGTAATCCGCCGGCGGATACCTTGGCGTCGCTGGAACTGACGGCTCTTGCGATATCAGCCGTCGTCAACTGAAGATCGCTGACCTGCTGCTGATCTACCTCAATGACGATTTCCTCACTGGATACGCCGAAGAGATCGACATCGTCGGTGCCGGGCATGGTCCGCATTTTTTGTTCGAGCAACTCGGTGTAACGCCCAAGAATCGCCTCGTTCACCGGCTCGGGCCCTTCCCAGCTAAGCGAAAACAGCGCCGCATAGGCCGTAAATTTCAGATCCACGAATTGCGGCGAACTAACTCCCTCGGGCAATAGCGGCTCGGCATCACTGATTTTGTCCCTGACTCGCGACCAGACGGTTTCCACATCGTAGACATGGTCCTGTAATTCCATCGTGATCGTGGAAAGTTCTGCCCGGGATCCCGAACGTATGATCCGGATCTCCTCAATCTCCTTGAGCGCATCCTCCAGCACCTCGGTCACCAGCGATTCCACGCGTACGGCAGTTGCACCGGGGAAGCTTGTAAAGATCAGGGCCGCACGTTGCTTGAGGATCGGATCCTCGAGTCGGGGCAGGACGTAGATCGATGAAAGTCCTGTGACGATGATCATCACAATCGCCAGGATCAGCAATCGGCGATTCCGGTAAAACAAATCGTACATGTGACGTTACCGCTCCAGGCGATCGGTCGAGGTTACGTCGGGCACACGAGTCGCATCGTCAATTTCTATGGCGATCTTCTGGCCAGCCACAATTCGCTGCAAACCGGCGGAGACCAGCAACTGGCCATCCTGCAGCGTACCGCGGACATAAACGTATTCATCTCGCTGGTGCAGGATCTCTACACTTTGTTTTTTGACCACTCCGTAATTTTTGACAGTGGTATCGGGCTGCAACACAAAACAGCTCCACAATCCACTGTGGTCGGCGGTCAAGGCGGAGACCGGGACCCAAAATCCTGCTTCGTCAATTTGTTCCGACAACTCCACGCGTACCAGTTGACCAGCGATCAGCGTAGAAGACCGGGTATCGAGGGTCACGTCAAAAATGGCCTTGCGCGTCCTCGTACCGGATTCCAACTGCGGCAACACAGTACGCAGCGTTCCGGACACCTCGTTGTCACCCGCATGGATGCGATAGACCTGCTCCGGTTTCATTTGCGCGGCAGTCGACAAAGGCACACCGACATGCACTTCCAGATTGCGGTTGTCGATTAGTTCAAAAACCGGCGTACCGGCTGCCACGACAGCGCCGTCGTCGATCAGACGTGAGACGATCATTCCGGAAAAAGGAGCTTGCAACAGACAATCGTCGAGATCGTGTTGGGCAAGTTTCTGTTCGGCCTCAATGCTGCGGACCAGCGCCGACTGGGCCTCGATTTGTTCACTTCGTGTTCCCGCCAGCAGTTCATCCAGCTGACTCTGCGCCGCCTTGAGCCGTGCATCCAGAGCTCCAGTGGCAAACAGCTCTCGTTCGTATTCCTGACGTGGAATGGAGTTGGATTCCAGCAATGCCTCGCTTCGCCCCAGACGTAATTCCTGGCCTTTTAACTGCTGTTCCAGGTCGCTTACGGTTGCGCGGGCGGTTTCGATGTCTTCCTGTCGCGGGCCTTTCCGCAATTCAGCCAACACGGAATTGGCCTGCGCGAGACGGGCCTTGAGCGACGCGGACTGAGCCTCCAGTTGTCGTCGATCGAGACGGGCCAGATCGGCGTTGGCCGTTACTTCATGTCCTTCATCGACCAGCAATTCGTCGACCTTACCGCCGCGCTGAAACGCCACCATGGTCCGCTGTCGTGGATGGACTGTGCCGCTATGCGCGACGCTGCGCAAATAGCTGCCCTGAGCCTGCAACCGCATCGCTGGCAGGCTGGGAACCTTGGCCTGCGCGGCAGACGCATCGACTTTTGCCGCGTCGTCGCCCGCACCTGACTGACTGATGACCACCGCGACAACGCTGGCAACTATGAGCAGTCCCAGCAGCAGCCCTGCGAACATTTTTTGACGAATCGTCAAATTCATTGCAAAAATTTTTGGGTAATGCCTTCTGACTATGAACCGGCGTCGGCAAAGATCTCAAGCGCTGCCTGTTCGTAGATCCGGTTGTAGTCAAACTCGGTTGACAAAGGCCGCCAGCTAAATCCGTCGAGCAAGCGGTTGTTGATATCCCGCACCATCTGAAAACCGTCTGCGATTCCCATTTGCCTCAACGTTTCATCGCAGCTCATGATCGAGTAACCGCCGTACGTGGCGGACCACAGCCCGAAGACGACTTGATCCGGCAACACGTGTTCTTGCAGCGTCAGATCGCCTGAAGCAACGGCATCGCGTACGATTCCGGAAACCAGTTGAATGCACTTCATTTCCGCAGCCGTCTTGGCGAGCTGCATGTTTTCACTGGTTTTTTCGATGATGGAGCCACAACTAAGCACCTTCTCCAATTCAAAATGGTCCGGGAAGCGAATCACGAACAGCTCCGCCGCACAACCAATGGCGGCCATCCGCTCTCGAGGCTTACCGCGAAACACGCTGGCCTGTTCAAACATTGCCGTTCGTTTGTCCAGCGTTTCCACGGCCAGGGCGAGAATAATCTCTTCCTTGTTTTTGAAATGCTGGTAAATCGTTCCTTTGGCGACATTCATTTCGTGAGCTACGCGATCCATATTCAGCCCCAGGTAGCCGCGTTTCCGGAAAATGGAACGTGCCACCTGCAGGACTTGCTGTTGGCGATCGAGGATTTCACGTTGTTTTCGGGTTACGGTTGCCATGGTTCCAGTTTTTGACGATCCGTCAAAAAATCAACTGTTTAACTGGTGATTTCGTAAGAACTTCACAATTTGGCGGGAATCTGGCCCGCACAGGCCTCGCCACCAGCCCCCTGGCAGTTTGCGATCGTTCCACCAGTGGATGCGAGTAATTCGCGGGAAGAATGCCCCTATGGCTTGCGGGTCGCAAATCCTAGACTGGAAAGTTTGCCTTTCGTTCCGGATTTCCCGCACTTTGCACGGATAGCAACCTCGATTCGCCCATGCCGGTTTCTGACATCGTCATCAAGGGAGCGCGCGAACATAACCTTTGCGACGTCGACCTTGTCCTGCCCCGCAACCAGTTGATCTGCCTGACAGGAGTCTCTGGCAGCGGCAAAAGCTCACTCGCCTTTGACACGGTGTATGCCGAAGGCCAAAGACGCTACGTGGAAAGTCTGTCCAGTTTTGCGCGGCAGTTTCTCGGGCAAATGCCCAAGCCGGATGTGGATCTGATCGCCGGACTCAGTCCCTCGATTTCCATTTCGCAAAAAAGTTCTGGCAACAATCCACGCAGCACCGTCGGCACGATCACAGAAATCTACGACTATTTGCGTGTCCTGTTTGCTCGCGTTGGTCAGGGGTTTTGTCCGCGGTGCCAAAACCCTGTCACGGCCCAAACGACCGACCAGATCATTGCCCAGATCATGCAGATGGAACCGGGCACCGAGTTTTCCGTGTTGGCTCCGCTGATCCGCGCGCAAAAGGGCGAACACAAGGACCTGTTTCAGGACTTGCTCAAACAGGGCTTTATTCGCGTGCGTGTCGATGGTGAGGTGCGGTCACTGTCCAGCGACATCAATCTCGATCGCCAAATGCGTCACGACATCGAGGTAGTCGTTGATCGGCTCAATGCCGGCCCGTCAATTCGGGGGCGTCTGGGCGAGGCTGTCGAAGCAGCTTTAAGAATCGGCGACGGCAACCTGACGATTGCAATCAGTGATGAGCGGGAAAAGGCCGCCCGTTCGTCAAGCAAGAAACCCGAGGGCAAGTCAACGAAGAACCGAAGGCATCAACCGGTCGCGGGTGACCGCATCTTTTCTGTTGCCTATGCCTGCTCTCCATGCGGCATCAGTTTTCAACCGCCCACTCCGCAGCTGTTCAGCTTCAACAGTCCACAAGGCATGTGCGGCGAATGCGACGGCCTGGGCCATCTGTACTCCTTTGATCCGGAATTGCTGATCCCCGACCCGCGCAAGTCGTTCAAGAAAGGTGCCGTGGAATTGTTGGGTAAGTGGTCGGATTTGGGACGTTGGCGACGGCACATCTATCAGGGTGTGGCTGACTCGATTGAACGTAAACAGGATCTGGAACCGGGCGCCATGCTGGAAACTCCGTGGTCGGAGCTGACGCGGCCGTTGCAGCATTTGCTGCTGTATGGCACGGGCGAAATGCACATCACTTTTACTTGGCGTGGCGGTCAGTCACCGATGAAATATGGCGGCCAGTTCGAGGGTATCATCCCGGAACTCAACGGCCGCTATCGAAACGCACGCAGCGCGCCCAAACGTCGTCAGCTGGAAGCGTACATGAACACGATCCGTTGCGGTTCGTGCGACGGTCAACGACTTAATCTGCAAGCACGGAATGTGCGACTGGAAACGACCAGCGAATATTTCGCCGATTCCGCTGCACTGTCGCTGCCGGATATTTGCAACCTGTCCGTCAACAACGCGCGTGAGTTCTTTTCGGAGCTCGTATTGGATGACACTGGCCAGCTGATCGCTGGCGAGGCGCTCAAGGAAATTCGCAATCGCCTGGGCTTCCTGTTAAACGTCGGTCTGGATTATCTAACGCTGGATCGGACTGCGCCCACTTTGTCGGGCGGCGAAAGCCAGCGGATTCGGTTGGCCAGCCAGATCGGATCCGGCCTGGTGGGCGTGTTGTACATTCTCGATGAACCATCGATCGGGTTGCACGCGCGTGACAACGACCGTTTGATTTCTACACTGCAGCGATTGCGTGACCAGGGCAACACCGTGCTGGTCGTCGAACACGATGAAGACACCATGCGTGCCGCCGATCACATGATTGACTTTGGTCCCGGACCGGGTGTTCGGGGCGGCCAGGTCGTGGCCGAAGGCCCTGCAACGAAAGTGGCCACCTCCCCAAAAAGTGTCACCGGAAAATACCTCGCCGGAAATCTGGGGATCGCGATCCCGGAACATCGCCGCTCAGTCGACCCTGCACGGCAACTCAAGATCGTCGGAGCGCGGCAAAACAATCTCAAGAACATCGATGTGTCTATCCCGCTGGGCACTTTCACCTGCATCACTGGCGTTTCGGGCAGTGGCAAAAGCTCGCTGGTTAATGACATTCTGGTCGAGGCGTTACGGGAGGACCTGAATCGCGGCATCGGCGAACCCGGACTGCACCAGGCCATCGAGGGCGTTGATCTGCTGGACAAGCTAATCGCGATCGATCAATCGCCCATCGGCCGTACTCCCCGTTCCAACCCCGGGACGTATATCAAGGTTTTTGATGAAATCCGCAAGCTGTTCACGCAGATGCCAGAAGCAAAGCGTCGCGGATTCGCACCGGGCCGATTCAGCTTTAACGTTAAGGCCGGGCGATGCGAAGCCTGCGAAGGGAACGGATCGAATCGACTGGAAATGGACTTTCTGGCAGACGTCTGGGTGACCTGCCCGGTTTGCGAAGGCAAGCGATTCGATCGCGAAACGTTACAGGTAAAGTTCAAGGGATATTCCATCGCTGATGTACTGGAAATGGACGTGCAGGATGGCTTGCGGGTCTTTGAAAACATCCCCAAGGTCTTTAACAAACTACAAACGCTGCACGACGTCGGGCTGGATTATCTGAAGGTTGGACAACCGTCACCGACGTTGTCCGGTGGCGAGGCACAACGGATCAAGCTGGCACGTGAACTAACGAAAAAGAGCACGGGCAGCACACTGTATTTGCTCGACGAGCCAACGACCGGTTTGCATTTCGCCGACATACAGCTGCTGCTCGACGTGCTGCAGAACTTCGTAAAGGCCGGCAACACCGTGCTGGTCGTCGAGCACAACATGGATGTGATCAAGACGGCCGACTGGATCATTGACCTGGGACCCGAAGGTGGCGCAGGCGGCGGCACGATTGTTGATCAGGGTCCGCCCGAAAAAATTGCGGCCGGCAAAAACTCGTACACTGGCCGCGCCCTGGCCAAGGCACTGGGTCAATCATCTGATGCCTCTCCAACCAATGGTAAACCGCGGTCCAAAAAGAAAGCGGTGGAAGTCGCTACCAAAATCGATGTTCGCGGCGCCTCCCAGCACAACTTGCGAAAGGTCGACGTATCGATCGATCGCGAGAAGATGACGGTGTTCTGTGGGC
>JBPCVB010000328.1:0-3560 GCA_051010855.1 Pirellulaceae bacterium
GGCCTCACCCGTTGTGAGTTTTCAGTCAGGTCCCTCGCTCACGCTTCGGGTTGCCTGGATTGATTGGTTACTTGCTGATCTTGTTGCTGAAAGCCTGGGCCAAACCGCCTTGCTCGCCGTGTTGAGCGATCAGTCGGTCGCCTTCGCGGTCAACGCTTTGCAGCGTGTGATCAACGAAGTCCGTAATTTCGGAGATGTCGACGCCGTTGCTGACCAGTCGATCGTCAGGCATGAAGGATTGCGAGATGCCAACCAGTTGACCTTCGTCGTTCAGCATCGGGCCGCCGCTGTCGCCGTAGTTGATCGGAGACTGCGTTTCCACAACCTGCATGCGATTATCGCCAAAATCCTTGAAGTAGTTGGCTCGTACGTGACCGTTGGTGTAAACCCACAATGCGTCGCTTGAACCAGGGTTGCCGATCGAGTGAACAATCTGGCCGGGTCTGGCCGAGTCGCCGATTTCGATGGCTCGGACATGATCCGGTACCGATTCCAGTTGCAACAGGGCGATGTCCCGTTCGCGATCAACACTGATAACCGTGGCGTGGATCATGACCTCGTCGACATGCGAACCGTACCACGACTTGTCAGAGATCACACGATTCTTGTCGATGACCGGAAACAACACGACGACTTCCTGGGAACCAGCAACAACGTGTTCGTTGGTCACGACCAGGCGTTGTTCCTTGTCGATCAGAACGCCGGAACCGGCACCATCCGATGCTTCGATGTAGACGGTCGAAAGGATGCCGGAATCGTAAACGTTTTCGTTGGCGTTCATGATGCCTGTCAGGCTCAGGGTCGCGATCAGGCACAGTGTCAGGCGGGCTCGGGTGATGATGGAAGCGTTCATGGTTCTGTCTTTTTTTGCGGGGGGGTTTTTTGTTTTTGTTTTGATTGGCTTTCCGTTGCTTTCATCTCCATTACCAATGGAATTGCCATCTGTGACAGAAACCGGCACGATTTTCGGCTCAGAAAGCAAAAGCCTCGAAAATACGGGCAAAATCGCCATGCCCTTGGCCACCAGGGCCGCCCCCTGCTGAGGAATTCAGCCCTCGTAGGGGACCTTGGAAAACCACCACACCAACAAGAAAAGGCCGCCCCGGGAAACAGGGCGGCCAGACGAGTTCGTAGTGGTCTAGCTGCGCACGAATACCATTTCGTTGCCGTTGACGGTTAATATGAATTGGGCGTCGCTATCGAACCGAATCTGACCGTCGATTTGCTCACCGGCATCGTCCTGCATTTGCAGCAAATCGCCATTGATGGCGAATTCGCCAAGTAACGGCTGCTCGCCATTTCGCAGTTCAAACCGGTTCTCACTGTTCATGATCCAGCGTCAGCGGCTGGTCCTGGTTGGCCCACGTGCCACTCAGCCGCTGGCTGCTGCGAGCCCCCCCCTTGGCACCAAACACCCTGGACAGGTCCTGGGCATTGATGTGCGCAGCGATGATCAAACCGAAAGTAAAACACAGGGCGAGGGTCAGGTTGGGGCGATTCATATGCTTGTCTCCAGGGGAGGGACGGTTGCGTTCGTGTGTGGTTTGTTCCCGGTACCGAACCACAAGACTCGTGTGACATCGTTGCCGGAAATTAACGGGTTACCTGTGAATTGCCGTCCGCCTGAAAAACCGGCAGCGTGGCCCAAATTGTTTGGACGGCACAGGGCGGCTTCCATTGCGAAGCCGCCCGTTTTTTTGTGTCCGCGACACGCTTTCGGAAAATACCTGCCATTTGGTCAAGATTCCCCTTGCAGGCGGACGATAAACTGTATATGTTACTGTTACAGTTTCAATAACACGCATTTTCCCCACTGATCTGATGGCCAAAAGCACACGATTCCCGGTAGCCTTCCACACGCTGGTCATTCTCGCCATGAAACGCGATGAATTCGTCAGCTCGGAATTCCTGTCCAAAAGCGTGCACACCAATCCGGCCGTGATTCGGCGAATCCTTGGCTCGCTGGTGCGTCAGGGCTGGGTGACGTCACAGGCGGGAGTACACGGCGGTGCCAAACTGGTCGTCGATCCAGAGGAGATTTCCATGCTGGATATTTACCACGCGGTCGAGGAGGACGCAGTGTTTCGTCTGCACCAGCCCAATCCCAAGTGCCCCATTGCGGATGTGATGAGCGGGGAACTGGAGCAGGTGATGGACAATGCCGAGGCGGCGATGCAGGAAGTGCTGGCCGAAACCACCGTAGCCGATGTGGCCAGGAAAGCCATGCGTGCCTACCGCCAAAAGACAGGCAAAACCGCCAAAGTATAATTTTTTCGCGCAAACTGTTACTGTAACAGTAACAATTTCGATTAACATCGCATCAAGATAACAGCAAACGACGCAACGGAGCCCAGCCATGAACCAGTCCGCACCCCATCGTCAGTCTCCACGGCCTCCACGGTCGGCACGTCGAACGGCACCACCGCGACAAGGAAAGGGTTTCCGGCGATATGGACGCACAGCCCTGGCTTCACTTGCGGTCATTGTGGCTCTGGCCCTGGCGACGCTGGCCCTGTCCCACCGCGCCGACAGTGACATCGACCGGTTGACGCTGGAGGAAGCGATGCCGGTTAGCACGCTCACCGTTCAGGCCGCCAATTCGTACGAAGTGACGCGGCGTTATACGGGAACCATCGTGGCCAAGAGAAAAAGCGATCTGGGCTTTGAGCTGGATGGCAAGCTGATTCAGTTGTTCACTGATCAGGGCGACACTGTGGAGCAATCGGCACCATTGGCCCGACTCGATACCGCGATTCTGGACCGCCAACGCGAAGAACTTGTCGCACAGCGCGACCAGGCCCGAGCGGTCCTTGATGAACTGATTGCCGGGCCCCGTGCGGAAGCAATCGCTGCCAGCCGTGCCGCCGTTGATGCACTGGCGGCCCAGGTCAAACTCTTGACCAATGAACTGGGGCGACACGAGGAACTGGTCAGAACCAGTTCCGTGGCGATTAGTGAATACGATACCGTTCGCTTCAATTTGCAATCACGACAGGCCGAGTTACAGCAGGCCAGGCACCGGCTGGACGAACTGGTTAACGGCACTCGTCAGGAACAAATCGCCGCCCAGCAGGCCACCGTCAACCGGTTATCGGCCGCTATCGGGCAAGTCGACGTGCAGTTGTCCAAGAGCACATTGCTGGCCCCGTTCGCCGGCACGATCGCCGGGCGCCATGTCGATGAAGGCACTGTCGTGGGCGCGGGCGCACCTGTATTCAGGCTGGTCGAGCACGGGCAACTGGAAGCCTGGATTGGTCTTCCCGCACATGTCGCCACGCGTCTGACACCAGGTGATTCACAAATCGTTGAAGTCGACGGCCAGTCATACACGGCAACGGTAGAAGGCCTGTTCCCGGAAATCGATCCGGCCACGCAGACACGCAAAGTCATCTTCAATCTGGAATCATCGACCGGCACCCGGCTTGTGGACGGGCAAGTCGTCCGGGTGTCGGTCAGCGACACGATTCAGGACGCCGGGTTCTGGCTGCCAGTCGCCGCTCTGCAAAAGGACGCACGGGGATTGTGGACCTGTCTGGTTCTGGAACCGCACGAAAACGGCA
>JBPCVB010000329.1:0-7074 GCA_051010855.1 Pirellulaceae bacterium
GTACTTTTCTGGGTGCTCACGCGCTGCCCGCAGAATTCTCCGGCCGTGCGAACGACTACATCGATCTGGTCTGCAGCGACATGCTGGCTGCAGCACAAGACTACTGTGAAGCCGTTGATGTGTTTTGCGAAGGCATCGGTTTCGACATTGATCAGACCCGACGTGTTCTTGAAGCTGGCCGGTCGCAGGGCCTGCAACTGACGATCCACGCCGAGCAGCTATCTAATCTCGGCGGTGCCAAACTGGCCGCCGAAATGGGCGCGTTGTCCGCCGACCATCTGGAGTACCTGGACGAGTCCGGTGTGGCGGCCATGGCAGAGCAGGGGACGGTGGCCGTTTTGCTGCCGGGAGCTTTTTACTTCATTCACGAAACACAAGTGCCCCCGATCGATCTGTTTCGCACGTTCGGAGTCCCGATGGCCGTCGCGACCGACGCCAATCCAGGTAGTTCACCGGTCGCCAGCCTTTCGCTGATGATGAACATGGCGTGTACCGTGTTTCGCCTGACGCCCGAAGAGGCGTGGGCCGGGGTAACACGCAACGCGGCGGCCGCTCTTGGCATGGCGGATCGGGTGGGAACTCTCGAAGTCGGCAAACAAGCGGACCTGGCTGTATGGAACATCAGCACGCCCGCAGAACTCGCCTACGGTATCGGCCACAATCCCTGTTCCGCGGTTTACAAACAAGGCGAAGCGCTGGTGCATGGAGTGTAAGGACAACAACGACACCCTCCCTCCGGGAGGGTCGGGAGCGCAGCGACCGGGGAGGGCGCACTCATGCAAAAGCCAATTGATCGTTTAACGATAGCAACCCTCCCCGCATCCCGATGACTCGGGATTGCGACCCTCCCAAAGGGAGGGTGACATTTATTTGGTCACATCAATATCTGAAGTCTGAGAACCATCCATGAAACAACTTATCGAATGCGTACCCAATATCAGTGAAGGCCGCGACGACAAAGTCATCGCGGAGGTCAGCCAGATCGTGGAAACGGTCGAGGGCGTACGGTTGCTGGACGTGGACCCAGGCAAGGCGACCAACCGAACAGTGATCACGTTTGTGGGCGAACCGCAGCCGGTGATTGACGCGGCGTTTTTGTTGATCGAAAAAGCCAGTCAGTTGATCGACATGAGCAAACACCAGGGCGAGCACCCACGTTTTGGCGCTACGGATGTTTGTCCCCTGATTCCCATCTCCGGGATCTCGATGGAGGAAACGGTCGAGTACGCTCACAAACTGGGAAAACGCGTCGGTAATGAGCTATCGATTCCGGTTTATTTTTACGAGAACGCGGCGACCGAAGAGAAACGTCGCAATCTGGCAACAGTGCGCGCCGGACAGTACGAAGGCCTGCCCAAAAAGCTGCAGGACCCGGACTGGAAACCCGACGCAGGACCTGCCGCGTTCAATGCTCGCTCCGGCGTGACTGCAATCTCAGCGCGTGATTTCCTGGTTGCCTACAACGTCAATCTGAACACGACTTCCATTCGACGCGCAAATGCTATTGCCTTCGATGTGCGGGAAGCAGGGCGCGTGAAAACCAGGGGTGGCGTCGTGCAACGCGATGCAAACGGCGAAGCAATTCGCGTGCCCGGCCAACTAAAAGCCGTCAAGGGAATCGGCTGGTACATCGACGAGTACGGCATCTGCCAGATCTCCATGAACCTGACCAACATCAACATTACTTCCATTCACGAGGCTTTTGAAGCAACTCGCGACAGCGCCAATCGGCGCGGCATGCGAGTGACCGGCTCGGAACTCGTTGGCCTCGTACCCCGGCAGGCCATGATCGATGCCGGCGAGTATTACCTGACCCGTCAAAAGAGGTCGTTGGGTGTTTCCGATGCCGAGAAAATCAAGATCGCTGTCAAGTCGCTTGGCCTCGATGACCTGAATCCCTTCGATCCGCGCAAAAGCATTATCGAGTACTCGATGGAAGACGAATCGGCCAATCCACTTTTGAAAATGCAACTGGCAGACTTCGCCGACGAAACCGCTTCCGAATCCATGGCGCCCGGCGGCGGCAGTGTCTCTGCGTATGTTGGTGCACTGGGTGTCAGCCTGGCAACCATGGTTGCAAACCTCTCGTCACACAAACGGGGCTGGGACGATCGCTGGCAGGAGTTTTCCGAATGGGCCGTCAAAGGTCAACAACTCAAGGATCAGTTACTGGCACTGGTCGACGAAGACACCAACGCCTTCAACCAAATCATCGCTGCCTTTCGCCTGCCGAAGGGAACCGAGCAAGACAAAGCTGCGCGGCAAGCAGCCATTGACGCGGCGACACGCCACGCCATTGAGATCCCCTTTCGCGTGATGCAGCTTGCGCTGGATTCCATGCAGATGATCAAGGCCATGGCTGACATCGGCAATCCCGCTTCGGCCAGCGATGCAGGCGTCGGCGCGCTGTGCGCACGGGCCGCGGTTCGTGGTGCTTATCTAAATGTAAAAATCAACACCGCTGATCTGAACGATGCAGAATATGTTGCGGAAAAACTTGCTGCAGCGCAGCAAATGATGAAAGACGCCGATGCTCTGGAAGACGAAATTCTGAAGATCGTTGACGCGGCCAAGTGATCGTGCCGTTCCCGGTTTTTGCCCCTTTCACCACGTTTCAGTCCGGCTCGGTAACATGGCGAGTCCCCAACTGCACCCAATGATCGTCTCAGGTGTCTCGATTTGCGACAACCGTCCCGTTTCGAGATACGGATGGGGCAGGTTTCCCCAGCGGAGAATTCTCCCAGTCATCGCAAGCCTAGCAAAAAGCGGCACTTCAGATTTTTTTGAGGACAGGAACAGGCGTTGGCACGTTGAATGCAATAAGGGTGAAGTGAACCGAATGGGAACTCTTCCTAATGATCTCCCGAAGCTATTGCCTCTTTTCTCATTCGGTTCATTTTTGCCTGCCAAACTGGGTTACCTAACAACCCTCAAGAGCGGCATCCCGGCACCGTCTTATCTCAAGCTCCGTCGCTTGCCGGGATGCGGCTTTTTCTTTGCGCTGATTTCCGGGTCGGAGAAGCATGAGCCAGCAGGTTTCGTTCACCCGCGGCTAGCGCCGTCGGCTCAGGTTACGGCAAACGAAAGCGTCATGTCCGCCGGATTTGCGTAATGTCCACACTCGCGGCTGGGATGAGGCGCTTTTACAATCGCGCTGTTGAATAAACTGTCGTCGCTCCGCGACTCGCGAAGTAGCAGGCTCACTCCGTGAGCCGTCCGCCCGGCAGATCGGACAAACCAGGACCGACCGCTCGCGGAATTGAACCTGGAAAAAGGATTGGCGGATGGCCACGATACCCGGAGAAATGACAGCGGCACAAAAGGTTGCTGACCTGGGACTCCACTTCCCCGATGATATTCAGTGGAACTTCGACACCATGTTCCCAAAACTCAAGGGCATGGGGATCAAACGCGAGATCAAGCAAAAACACGCGATGATCCAGAAATTGCATGAAACGCTGGCCGACACACTGTATCCGGACGAGGAAGTGCAGTACGTGGCCAGGGGCGCGCACGTCAAGTTCAGCGAACAGTACTTCCTCGGAATCTGGGCCCACGTGATTAACCAGACCGTATTTGTGTTGACCAATGTGCGAGTGCTGATGTTTCACATCAACACCAGGGGCAAGTTTCACAACTCGATCTGGATGGTGTATTACAGCCAGATCATGAAGTTCAAGAAGTCACCGTTTTTTGGCAGCATGGTGATGAAGCTGAAAGACAAGAAGAAGTTTGTATTCAGTGGATTCAAGGGCCCTGACCGCAAACGCATGCCAAAAATTCTGGCGCAGATGAACGAGCAGTATTCGGCTCTGGATTTTGATCCGGAAGTCACACAGTCCCGCGAAAATCTGTGCACGGTCTGCAAACAGGTCGTGCCCCGGAGAACGTACAAATGCAAAAACTGCGGGCAAACCTACTGGCAGCCATCCGAGATTGCATTACGCAGTCTGATCTTTCCGTCCTGGGGCGACTGGATCATGGGACATCGCGGGCTGGCCATCGCCGAGTTGTTCGGGTATGTGATGACGTGGATCGTGATCATTGTTCTGGCATTCAGTCCGGAAATCGGTATTTCAATTGCAATGGTGATCGGCGCGGTGATGCTGATTGCAGCCCACGGGTTCGACGCCGTTTTGACCAGGGCGATCGCCCAAAAGGGACTGACACCGCGGCAGCCACTGGTCAAGTTCCAGCCCGTATCCGTTTCGGAAAAAAAGTGAACGCACCACTGCCAATTGCCCGGCATGGGCCGTGGCCCCCAGCCGAATCGCTTATCGTTCGCCAATTACCCGGTACACAACGACAGGTTCGGCACGATTCTTGACGTCGATGTGTCCAATTTCCGCAACCTCGAACAGGCCCTCGGTTTGCTGGTACGTCAATTCGTCGATGCAGATCTCGTTCGGCCGCGCAAAGGTCTCCAGACGAGACGCCACATTCACGGCATCGCCCACCGCGGTGTATTCTCGTCGTCCTTGCGAACCGAGATTCCCTACGACGACACTGCCGGTGTTGATACCAATACGAATCCGCAACTTGCGTTTGTTTCCGCCGGGTAGCTGAATCGTCTTGATTCGCTCCACCATGGCCAGCGCAGCCCGAATCGCATGTGCCACACTTTCATCGCTGGACACCGGGGCTCCAAACAGCGCCATCACGGCGTCGCCAATATACTTGTCGATGGTGCCGCCATGCTGAAAGATGATGTCCGTCATTGCCGTAAGGTATTCGCTGACAAATTCGGCCAGCTCAAGTGGACTGAGCGGTTCGCTCATCTTGGTGAACGAGACGATGTCGGAAAACAGGATCGTGACCTCGCGTTCGGCGGGAACCAGCGGGTCCTTTCCCTCGGCATGGCCCTGACTGATCTGCTGGACAATATGCTGGTCCAGGTATTTGCTGAGGTAATCACGCAACTGCCGTTCGGCTTCCATTTGATCGCTCAAGCGACTGCGTTCGATGCCGATTGCAACCTGGTGTGCCACTGCGATCAACAAATCGAGTTGCTGCCGTGAAAAGATCTTTTCCGGGTCCGTGGAATCGAGGGAAAGAATGCCCATGATCGTGTCTCCCGTCCACAGGGGGACACACATGGTGCTGTAGACTTCCATCATCGAAAGCGATTCTTGTGCATTGCCAGTACTGGACTGATCCGATCGTTCCAGCACGATGCCGGAGCGTTCGCCAAGCAGTCGATTCAAAACGGTCCGGCTCACATTCACCTTTTCATTGCGGCGGATCCCGTGTGCGGCAATGGGACGCGGGTCGCCCTCCTCGTCCAGCAAACACAAAAAACCGCGGTCCGCGTGGAACTGATCAACGACGATGGCCATGATCTCATCCAGCAGATGCCTTGGTTCAAAGATGCCCACCAGTTTTTCGCTCACCCTTTGCACCAATCGCAACTTGGCCTCGGCACCCGATTCCGATTCCGTGGTGTCCACAGTGCCGGCGATCTTCTCCCGGTCCTGGCCTGGCAGCGACTCGGCCATCTCACCAATCACCTGGGAGTGCATGACCTCGCTGGAAAAATCACTCACAGGAGCTGTGCGTGTTCCCGACGAGTCAGTATCGTCGATGATCAGGTCTGGCAGTTGCGAAGCATCCATCTCTTCTGCGGCAGAGTTAATGCTGATAATCTTCTGCATATACTCTGCCCGGGATATCGACTCCTCCATCGAACGTTGTTCGATGGGCTCGTCAAAACGGATCTCGGTATTGCCGATGCGGATCGAATCTCCGGGGTGCAGCAATTGCACTTCTGCACGGAGTCCGTTGACGAAGGTACCGTTTTTGCTGTTGAGGTCCCTGATTTGCCAGCCGCCCGGCGTATTTACGAATTCGGCATGATATGAAGAAGCAGCCGACTCGCGAATGACGATCGCGTTGGTTTTGTTTCGGCCAAGCGTAACCCTGTCACCCAGCAAATTGTGCATGGATGCTACCTGCCCGGCAGGAATCACACGAATTTTGGACAAGCGTTTCGCCTTTCGAGGAACGTCGCTGGCGTGGCCCCATTCATGTCCACTATACCCGGTGCACGACGGTCGCCAACTATTACGCGGCAACGTACTCAATAGCCGGAAGGTCGGGGCAGGATGGCGGCGGTCATTCGTGCAATGCAAACCAGCCGTTCCTGCTCGTCGACGATATGGATTTCCCATACCTGGGTTTGACGGCCCAGATGCAAG
The DNA here is from genome assembly GCA_051010855.1 of Pirellulaceae bacterium. Classification (GTDB taxonomy): domain Bacteria; phylum Planctomycetota; class Planctomycetia; order Pirellulales; family Pirellulaceae; genus CAJQPP01. Next base: position 6,195 of record JBPCVB010000329.1, read on the forward strand.
GCACGCGCGGTACCCAGCACGAAGCCTTCGCTGACCGGACGCACGTGATTGGCGTTGATCTCCATGCCCACGCAATGAAACTGGCTGCGATCCACAGCGAATGAGGCGGCCCATGTCGCCACCGTTTCGGCCAGTGTCACCGACGCACCACCGTGCAACACGCCGGCCGGCTGTTTCGTCCGCTCATCAACCGGCATGCGAGCGGTGACACTGGTTTCATCAGCAGCAATGAACTCAATTCCCAGTCGCTCGACCAAAGTGCCCTTGCCGTGCAAGTTGGCGAATTCCAGATCGAAGGAATCAAACCAGGTTTTCATGATGATCTTTGTCCTTGTCCTTGTGATTGAAGATCACCTCATCCGGCCTTCGGCCACCTTCTCCCGGAGGGAGAAGGCCTGAAGCAATCTGCTGTTTTTCACCTGAAGATCAGCGGCTGGCAACCACCGCTAATTTGGCTACTCACCTGCTTCGTCAACAGCCTGCTGGACGGCGGGGGGGAGAAAGGGCGATACGCGGTCTGCCCATTGGGAACTCATCGCATCGGAAAGCGACAACCTGAGGTCATCCCGATTTTCGTCGAATTCCTTGTTGATCTTTTCCACCAATTCGGCTTCCTTCTCGGCGATCTCGTCGTCCATTTCGCGGCGAGCCAGTCGCGTAACCTGCTGGGCAAATTCGCCGCCGAGTTTACTGACCCGATCGATGCGGAAGTCATCGACGATCAGATCCGCTGCTGTGGCACGGGGGGCAAAAACGATGCCTGGTGGAAAATGGGTCGGGTCCATACCGATGCTCATCGTGATGTCGACCGACAGACGCACTGCAGCGCGACCTTCGGCACTGAGGCTGTACATTTGCACGCCCCTGACCCATTCAGACT
>JBPCVB010000330.1:0-3245 GCA_051010855.1 Pirellulaceae bacterium
AACAGCGGTGAAACTCGCGACATCGTAAATCTGGTGCCTTTTATGAAGCGGCACCATGTTCCTGTCGTTTCCATTACGGGCTCATCCACGAACTCGCTCGCTCAGGTCAGCGACTGTCATCTGGCCACCTGTGTTGACGCCGAAGCCGACTCAATCACGGACGCCCCGACCAATAGCACTACCGCCACGTTAGCTTTGTGCGACGGCCTGGCAGTGGCATTGGTTCATTTGCGAGGTTTCACTGCGGAACAGTTTGCCATGTTTCATCCCAGCGGCCAGCTGGGGCGTCAGCTGCTGTTGCGAGTCAGCGATTTGATGGCCACGGGCGACGCGGTGCCCCTGGTTCCCGAGTCTTCCACACTGCGTGAAGCGATCGTGATCATCAGCCAAAAAACACTGGGGGCCGGCTTCGTTGTTAATTCCGAAGGCAAGCTGTTGGGAATCGTTACCGATGGCGATCTGCGACGTATCCTCGAACAGCATCAGAACCCGCTGGACCAAAAGGTTGATCAGCTGATGACGCGGCAGCCGCGCACTGTTACTGCGGACCAATTGGCTGTCGAGGCTCTCAACCGGATGAACGACTTCTCAATCACGATGATGCCGGTTGTGGACGAGCAAAATCACATCTCCGGTGCGCTGCATATCCATCAGTTGCTCAAGGCCGGTTTTTGAACTGGAGTCCACGTTGTCCGAGTCGACTGACAACTCGTTTCATTTTGTGATCTCTGCTCCACGTAGCGGCTCGACGTGGCTGGCCCGTGCTCTAAACGGCCACCCGCAAATTGTGGCGACCGAGAATCGGCTGTTCGGCATGTTTTTCGACATCTGGAAAAACCGGCAAGGCAAGGGCTCACCGCGAATGACGGCCGACCAGTTCGCACGCGGCCTCGCCAATCACTCGTTTTTCCAGGAACTCGGTTTTGCCGACGCCGCATCAATGCAAGAAGCGTTCCTGGAGCAATATCTTTCCATGCTCGCAGGCTTCTTGCGGAGTCAATCGGGCAAACCCGTGGTTGTGGACAAGGTAACTCCCTATTTGGGTACGTCACACAAAGTGGTGCAACAGATCCAGAAGTATTTTCCTGACGCGAGAATCATTCAGCTGATTCGCGATGGACGCGATGTAGCCGTCAGCGGTGTATTCGATTGGGTCGCCCGTGAACAACCCGATTCGGATCGCTACCGCTTGTTTGTCGAAGGCGATAGCGGCATTCGGCTTTCCCGTTTTTTCGATGACGAGTCGCTGGAGCAATGGTCGAGGTACTGGACCGAGCCGGTTGAGGCGTCAGGCAGTTCGGCAGGTCTGACCATACGATATGAATCGATGCTGGGTGATCAGGCGGCTGTGCTGGGCGAGGTTTTCGCATTTTTGGAAGTCGACAACGATCCGGAACTGGCGGCGGCTTGTGCCGGGTCGGCAACTTTTGAGAAGATGACCGGTCGGGAACGCGGCCAGGACCAACCGCTAAAAAAGACCCGCAAGGGAATCTCCGGCGATTGGCAAAACTACTTCACGCGTGAAGATGCCCGCCAATTCCAGGAACGAACGGGCAACTGGCTGCAACAACTCGAATACGAACCGGATCTGACGTGGATCGACCAGTGCCCCGACACACTGGACTTGTCAGTCGCTTGATCGACGCCGTCCGTACCGCGAAAGACGGTCGCCTTTGACGTGGCACCGTCGGCATCCGTACGACACCAGAGGATTCAGCATGAAACCGGCACGCCGAGCATTCTTGTTTGTTGTTCTAACATTTTGTGCCTTGATTCAATCTGCTTCGTTGCAGGCGCAGACCGATTCGCAGCTGGCAGCGATCGACCAATACCTGGCACAGGCACACATTGACTGGCAAGTCCCCGGATTTGCGGTTGCCATCGTCAAGGACGATCAGGTGATTTTCTCAAAGGGCTATGGTGTGCGTGAGATGGAATCCACGCACCCCGTGGACGGCGACACGCTATTTGCAATTGCTTCCAATACCAAGGCGTTTACTGCCGCAGCCCTGGCCATACTGGTTGACGAAGGCGTTATCTCATGGGACGACCGTGTTCGCGATCACTTGCCGTATTTTGAACTTCACGATCCGTACACAACCGAGGACATGCGGATCCGGGATCTGCTGTGCCATCGCAGCGGTCTGGGCACGTATAGCGGTGACCTGATGTGGTACGGCACGGCATATTCACCACGCCAGGTTTTGGAACGGGTCGAACATTTGCCGCAAGCCGGGCCTTTCGGTCGATCGTATGGCTATTCCAACCTGATGTTTCTGGCAGCTGGTGAATTGATTGCAGCCAAAGCGGGCGTTGACTGGCAGTTCTTTATCAAGAATCGACTGCTCGAGCCGTTGGGCATGAACCGTACGGTGACCAGCACCGCTGATCTGGAAGGCATGGAAAATGTTGCGACACCCCACAAGACGTCCCTGACCGGCAACAAAAAACTTGCCTGGTTCAACTGGGATTCCATGGCAGCCGCCGGCGGCATTATTTCATCGGTCAACGACATGACCCGCTGGTTGCGTACCCAACTCAAACACGGTGCGATCGACGACAACAACCGGCTGTTTTCCGCGGCAGCCAGTCAGGAAATGTGGCGACCCCACACGCTGATCAATATCAGCGAAGCCTATCAGTCAAAGAATCCATCGACCCACTTCCGCGCCTACGGACTTGGCTGGTCAATGCGTGATTACAAGGGGCGCAAAGTACTCAGTCACGGCGGCGGATACGACGGCATGTACTCGCGCGTCGTTCTCGTGCCCGAAGAAAATATTGGGATGGTCGTGCTGACCAACAGCATGACATGGCTGCCCACGGTTGCCTGCAATCGAATACTGGATGAGTTCCTGGGTGGCGACAAAAAAGACTGGTCGAGTCTGATGTTGGGCGAGTTCCAGGACGATCGCCGCAAATTTCAGCAACGGATCTCAGACGCCACGACGGCTCAACTGCCCGATACAAAGCCATCCCGCGATCTGAATCATTACGCCGGGACGTATGTGGACGCCATGTATGGCGATGCTACTGTGAAACTGGAGGACGGCAACCTGGTACTCAATTTTGCCGTGAATCCGGACCTGACCGCCGACCTCATCCACCTGCACCTTAATACATTCCGCGTCGATTGGCGCAAGGAATTCGCCTGGTTTGGTGCAGGCAATATCCAGTTCGATCTGGATAGCAAAGCGCAGGTCACCGGATTTCAGCTCGATATCCCCAATGACGATTTGTGGTTC
>JBPCVB010000331.1:0-5062 GCA_051010855.1 Pirellulaceae bacterium
ATCCACAGCTGCTCGGCATCCAGATCACCCATTGAGGACTCCTCACCGAGGATTTCATGATCGGGAAAGGACCCGAGGATCGTCTCGACGATGACTTTTTCGGCTTGCAAATCAGCTTCCGAGACCAGGTTGTATTCCGATTTGAATTGAACGTCATTTTGCTGCCGAAAGTACCCCAGCAAAACGGTCGCAGCCTTGCGCGCGGCCACGATAGCAATGTCCAGTTCGGGTTGATTTGAGTCAAGCATAGGAATCCAGGCCAGATAAGCCTGCCGACTTCACCTTAATGCACCGGCTCTTTTTGTTGAATGCCTGCCATGCAACTATTTGGCTGCTGGCGGCAATTTGCCTGGCAATTGCGTTGGTGCGCAAAAAAAAACCCGCTGCCAGGGCAACGGGTTTGAGAGAAGCTGAGAGAGGAGGCTGTCGTTACATGACGGAGAAGTAACAGTCGGCTGCAAAATCAAATGACTCTTTTGACATGACCAGTGGCAGCTTGTTGTAGTTGCAATAGTTGCGGATTTGCAACAACAAGTCACGCGGCTGGCAATTACGGAGCGGGCGGTTAGTCGGTTCGTAGTGTGTCTTGATCAAGTACTCGACGGCTGCCGGATCGTAGGGAATTCCCACAACTTTTGACATGATCTCGAACAACTTGATAAAGTTTTCGAGACTCGGATCCTCGACCTCGATCTTGTAGGGAATACGACGCATGAATGCGTCATCCACCAGATCGCGTGGCTCGAGGTTCGTTGAAAAGATCACCAGCTGGTCGAAGGGTACCTGGATTTTCTTGCCGCTGGTCAAGTTCAGGTAGTCGTAGCGTTTTTCCAGGGGAACAATCCAGCGGTTCAGCAGCTCGTCGACCCGCATTTTCTGCCGACCGAAGTCATCGATAACGAGAATGCCGCAGTTACTTTTCAGCTGGATCGGTGCTTCACTGATTCCACTGTCGGAGTTGTAGGTGATTTCGAGGTGATCCATTGTCAATTCACCACCAACGACGATCGTTGGCCGCTTGATACGTACCCAGCGTTCGTCAATGTCGTTCGTTCCCATCAGATCGTCGGATTCTTCCATCGGTGCCGGTTCGTGACACATAGGATCGAACAGCCTGACAATCTCGCCCTCAATTTGCATTGCGCGGGGGATCCAGATGTACGGGCCAAACGACTTTGTCACTCGTTCCGCGATACTGGTCTTTCCGTTTCCCGGAAATCCATACAGAAACATGCCGCGACCCGAACTAACGGCGGGGCCAAGTTTTTGCAGCATGGCTTCATCGATTAGCAAATCGCTGAAGGCAGCTGACAGTTCGTCCCGCGACGGATAGTGGCCATCAATGGACTGGGACTTGACGCTACGGCAGTAGTCTTGCAGGCAAACCGGGGCGGCGCCGTAGTAGGTACAGATGTTGGAATAACCACGTGCACGGACGGTACCGATATCGGTCAGCCGGCAGATGTAGTCATTCATAGTTGCCTGTCCGATATAGGCGATCACCTGTTCCAGCTTCAACTTGTTCAGGAATTTTTCAATCAGTATGAAAGGCAGCTTGATTTGCTCGGAAATCTTGCGTCCGGAGGCATCGCCGCGAGCCAGCAAGTACTTGAGAACCAGTTCCTCGACCTTGGACTCACTCAGCTTGGCCTCTTCGAAGGATCGCGGACAACGCGGAACAAACACGTCTTCGCCGGAGGCACACGCGTCTGCGCCGGAGGGTTTGGGCTCAGGCTCGGATGGGCGGGAGAGTTGTTCGTTGCGGGCGCGGGGGGTCTGGTCCTGAATGAACGCGTCGACTTCCTCCCGGCTGGGTGCCGGCACGGGCGCCGCCGATCCGGGTTCCGCCAGGGAATCGCTCCCGTTGGCCATGGTGTTGATGCGGGCCAACAACATGTCCAGTTTTTCATCTGGATTTGCACCATCACTGGATGGTTCGGTTCCCGGCACTTGCTGGCTTGTCGTGGGGTCCATCTTCGTTCCTGTCAGGCAGAAATTCGTATCGTTACTGGGCGGGAATACGTGGACGAACCACACCCCTAACAGGCTGTGGTATCCGGAAAAGGCTACGACGCGTTTTTTTGCTTGTCAAAACGTCTCTGTCTGTGACGAAGTACAATAATGTCGGCGCTGTGAGAGGCTTGGCGATTCCCTACAATCCGAATAAGTCGAAACGATCGCAGGCACCAGTGGTGCGGCCTGATACTGAACCATGAATCTTGCCGGTTGTCCGTGTTGTGCGGGACCGTTATCGAAACCGGAATTTCCGGTCACGGGTACTTGCTAATGGTTACTTGCCGCGTCGCTCTGTCACCACTTTCTTCTGAATGATGCCCATGTTTGCCAAGACCAGAATCATTATCGGTATCCTGCTGTGGCTGGCCGTGATCACCGTGGCAGGATTGCGTTTTGCTACCGACTGGATCGGGTCCGATTCCGCCGCCTCGCGATCGCTGGCTGAATATGCGTTCAAACCGCGGACCAACTGGGATCTGAAGTTTCAGTATCGCTCTGTCGTACGCATTGGCGATCCAGTCTTTTTTGAACACGAGGATGGAAGACTCGTTCAGGTTGGCGCCTTGCGACAGGTCGATTCCCCCGAATCACGCAGTCACAATGAAACCTACGCCAACTGGGCCAGTGTCACCTTCTTTTCATCCGCACCAAACATCGAAGCCGGTGATTACCTGACGAGTCACGAAACGCCCAACTCGATGGACTGGGTAGCCCGCTACCTGTTTCCACCGTCTCGCCGGCAGGAAATCGCGCGTCTGATTACGAAGGTCTACGCTGAGCATTCGCAGGAAATTATGCGCGATCTAATGCCGATCCTGCAGGATGCGTGGGACGAGATCAGCATCATTGTGCGTGATGAACTGGTGGAATCGATTCGCAAAAGACAGCCGGAATTCGAGCGTCTGGGTGTCCGCTTTCGGGAAGAAATTGTTGAAAAGGACCTGATACCGCTGATTAATGAGGAAGTCTGGCCGCTGGTGCAAGTACAGGCACAACCACTGCTGGAACAGGTGGGTGAACAGATTTGGCAGCGCGCGTCGATCTGGGGTTTCGGTTGGCGCGCGATCTACGACGCCTCACCACTGCCTCGACGCGACCTGACGAAACAGGAATTTTCACGATTCCTGGAAAATGAGGCGATGCCCATCATTGTGGCGAATCTGCCCCGGTTTTTTGAGGCACAGCAAGTTGTATTGGAACAACTGGTTCAAAACCCCCGTGTCATCGAAACGCTAAGGCGAAGTTTGATCAAGATTGGCAGTGACACGGAATTGCAGACGTTGATGCTGGACGTCCTGCGTGAAACGCTGTTTGAAAATCCCCGTCTGGCGAATGCCTTGCGAAATATCTGGCGACGCCCCGATTTGCAACGCGTCCTTGAGTTGACGGACCGACGGATGGAGCCAACGGTGGTGCGGATTGGTGAAAGTGTTTTTGGATCGCCTTACTACGGCGTGACCCCTGAATTTGCCAGAATTCTCAGAAACAAGATTCTGTTGAAGGACCGACGCTGGTTGATTTTGCACAAGGCGGACGATTCCGCTGAGGCCGAACCATTGATCCGTGACAATCAGGATCCAGACACCCTGATTGTCCTGCGAGGTTCTTCCACGATGGAAAATCCGTTTTATTATCCTGCCCGAGACCGCAAACGGTGAACGAAGAGACCGCTCCCAGCGTGGAAACCGACGCGTCAACGGAATCGCCAGACGCAAACGAGCTACAAACGCCAGCCTTCATGGGCGAAATTACGCTGTCCGATTTGACGGTTGAGGCCGGGGTGCGCACGTTGCTGGAAGACGCTTCGGCCACGTTTTCGGCCGGTGAGATCACGTTGCTGGTTGGGCCCAGCGGCGTTGGCAAGTCGGTACTGGTGAAGATCGTCGCCGGCCTGTTCCCCAAAAATCACGACTCGATTCATTACAGCGGCAAGATCGAGGTCGACGGACGACCGAGGCACAACGGTGATTTCGGAGTTGTCTTTCAGTCGTTTGCGTTGTTCGACGAACTTTCACCCAAGGCCAACGTGCAGTTCGCTGAATCACATGCCCGAACCAATATTGAAGCGACACCCGAAGAATTGCTAACAGGGTTGAACGTTCCCACCGACGTTCGCACCGTGCTGTTGAGTGGTGGCCAGCGACAACGACTGGCAATTGCAAGAACACTGGCTTACAACGCGCCGGTTATCCTCTACGACGAACCCACTTCAGGACTTGATCCCGAAAATGCCCGCAAGGTTGGCGAGTTGATTCGGGAAACATCGGACGACCATCAAAAGACATCGGTGGTCGTTACGCACGATTACGCGTCGCTGGTCGGCATCGCTGACAAGATCATCCTGCTTAATCCAATTGACAGGTCGCTGGACGAAGTTCCGCGGGAAGACTGGGAACGACTGGGTGAAATCTTGCAGCCGATGGCTATGGTGGCGGCTCAAAAATCGGACGACCAGCTCGACGAGGACATCGGATTGAGTCTGTTGCGGAAGGCAGGTCGGTTCTTCGCTGGTACCACTCGAGCAATGGAGAACGTGTTTTGGGGCTTGCTCAGTCTCGTGCCCATCTGGAAAAGCCCACGCTGGGGTTTCCGCTATCTGTTGCACTATATGCGATTGGTGTTCGGACCGACGGCGTGGTTTTACCTGATGATGGCGGGGCTGATTACCGGCTTCGTGACAACCTATTACATTTTCCAGTTCCTGCCATTCGCTGTGTACACCGAGCCCCTGCTGGTCGATGACCTGTTATCGGCCACAGGATTCAGTCTGTATCGCATCTTTGTCCCGGTGCTGGCCACGGTACTGATTGCAGCGCGGTGCGGTGCCGCGGTCACTGCTGACGTGGGCAGCAAGCAATACTCCAACCAGATAGATGCACTGAAAACGTTTGGCGTGCGGCCCAGACAGTACCTGCTGTCCAACATCATGATCTCGTTTTTGATCGGGGTGCCGCTACTTACGATGATCGCGTTTGTGACCGCACGCTACACGAGTGTCGTTACCTTTACGCTTTCACATCCCGACCATGGACCCAACTACTGGGAC
>JBPCVB010000332.1:0-6002 GCA_051010855.1 Pirellulaceae bacterium
GCTTTTCACCGCATCATGGACGGATTCATGATTCAGGGCGGCGACCCGCTGACCCGCGATGATTCGATGAGAGCGCGGTGGGGGACCGGTGATCCTGGTTACGAGATCGACGCTGAATTCAGTGACCGCAAACATGTGCGTGGCGTGATCTCCATGGCTCGCGGTGCAGATCCCAATTCGGCAGGTTCCCAGTTCTTTGTTTGCCTGGCTGATGCCGAGTTTCTGGATGGCAAATACACAGCATTCGGACATCTGATCGCCGGCGACGACGTGCTGGAAGCCCTTGGCAAGAGTCCGGTCGAACCCAACGCGCAGGGCGAGAGAAGCAGCCCGGTCGAAAAGGTCAACCTGAAGAGTGTCCGCATCGAAGAACGCGAAGTGGACGACAACTAGAGCACAACTCGAAAGCTCAATCCGGCGATTGGTAGTGGACGAGGCTACGAGTCCCGTTTTACCAGGTGAATCGGGAAGGACTCGTTGCCTCGTCCACCACGCAGAAACGCAGTTTTGCAATGCCCACCGAATCATTGCACAAAGCCCCGCGAATACCCGCGGGGTTTTTTTGTGGCCCGGGATCACGTAGGCGTGTCGAGCATGGCCAGTTCCGGGGCGATTTCCTGCAGCGTTTCCGCCATTTGGCGTTTGACCTGAGAGGTCGTTTTGAACTTTAGCACCGACTGGAAAATCTCGGCAGCCTGCGTCGTGGTAATCTGGCTGGCCAATTGTTTGATCGAAGGAATAAAAGCGGGGCTCATGCTGAAGTAACGCACGCCCATACCCAGCAGCAACAGGAACGTTTTGGGTTGGCCGGCCATTTCCCCGCACACCGTGACTTGCGTGTTGGCGCGGTCGCAGGCCTCGATCACGGTGCGCAGTACGTGCAGAACGGCCGGCGACATCGGCTGGCACAGGTGACTGACCTTGGGATTATCGCGATCGGCGGCCATCAGGTATTGCACCAGGTCATTGGAGCCAATCGAGACAAAGTCGACCAGGTCCAGCATGGAACTGATCATGATAGCGGCGGCGGGCACTTCCAACATCATGCCCATGGGCACACGTGTGGTCGGCTTGCCCTGTTCCATCAGCGACTTGTACGAGCGTCGCCCCATGCCCCGCAATCGCCTCAACTCCTCAATCGTGGTCACCATGGGGAACATGATCCGCACATTGGAGTCGGGAAATTCGGCGGCCGCGCGAATGATGGCACGAAGCTGCGTGGTGAAGAACTCCGGGTGCTCAAACGAAAGTCGAATGCTGCGCCAACCCATAAACGGATTGGCTTCCTGGTGATTGTGGCCCAGATAGGGAACGGTCTTGTCGCCACCGATGTCCAGCGTGCGAATGGTAATGGAGCGATTGGGCGAAGCCTCAATGATCTCGCGATAGGTCTCGTACTGTTCCTGTTCGTCGGGCACATCGGGGTGGGTCAGATACAGGTATTCTGTGCGGTACAAACCCACACCGGTGCCTCCCATAGCGCAGGTCGCCCTGGCATCCGACACGCCGTTGATGTTGGCTTGCAGAAACAGCGGCACGCCGTCGCCGGTCACGGCAGGCAGTTCGCGATTCTCGGCAAGCTGATCTTTGAGGTGAAAGAACTCGCGTTCGAGTTTGCGGAAGGCCGCCAGGGTTTCGGGATTCGGATTGACCTCGACATGGCCTGTTCGCCCATCCACGACAATCAGGTCACCAGTCTTGACCACCCGCATCAGTCGCTTGACGCCGGATACGGCGGGAATGCCGCGTGAGCGGGCAATGATCGCTGCATGGCTGGTCTGGCTGCCTCCTTGTGTAACGATGCCCTTGACCTCGATCTCGCCCAGAGCAACGGCCTGACTGGGAAGCAGCTCGTCGGCCACGACGATCAGGGGACCTTCCAGCACTTCGTGTGGTGTTGGCTGGAGGACATCGGACATGTGCCCGCTGAGTCGAATCACGACATCACGAACATCGTTGAGACGCTCCTTCAGGTAGGCGTCCTTGGTTTTTGAAAACAAATCGGTGTATTCGCCGAGCAGGCGATGCAGGGCAGCGGCGGCTGTTACGCGTTCATCCACGATCCAGCCGCGAATCTTGTTGGTAAATGCCGCGTCTCGCAGGATGGATTGATGGACGGCAAAAATCGCTGCTTCGTCGTGCCCGACTTGCGCCTCGACCTTGCGTTCCAGTGCGCGCAGATCCGCCGCCGAACGGTCCCGCGCCGTTTCGTATCGCGCCAATTCCGCCGTGACTTCAGAGTCCTCCAGCCGCTTGGTGTCCGGATTCACGAAGATTTCGTGAATCACGTAGGCAGTGCCGATGGCGACTCCCGGTGATACTGCAATCCCTTTCCGCATGGTGAGAATTTACCAGTGGACCAGGTCGCTGACAAACCAGCGACGAAGTGTCGGGGTGCAGTGACTGGTCAGCGATTTTGCCCGCAAATCCCGGGGTTTACTGACTCAACAAGTTATTGAGAGAAATTGGCCCAAGTGGTATATTGGGCAACCTTATAGGGTGGCATGGGGGAGCGCCCATAGACACTTCTGGCCCGGTCGTGGGGAGGCATATTCCTGGACCGATCTCGCAATGGACCCCGACCCGAGTAACGGACCCCGACTGGAATGCGTTTTTCCCAACTTGATCGAATCACGGAACTGGTTCCCGGTGAGCGGCTGGTGGCCGTCAAGAGTCTGACCCTGGCCGAGGAATACCTGCAGGACCATTTCCCCAGGTTTCCTGTGATGCCCGGTGTGTTAATGATGGAAGCCATGTTCCAGGCCAGCATGTGGCTGGTCCACGCCACCGACGGTTTTACTCGTTCGACCGTGGTGCTGAAAGAAGCCAAACAGGTCAAGTTCAACGACTTCGTCGAGCCCGGTTCACAACTAAGGGTCACCAGCACCTGGACAAAAACCGATAACCAACTCGTGATGCTGCAGACCCAGGGCGAAATCGATGACCGGATCGCGGTCCGAGCTCGCCTGACCCTGGATCACTTCAACCAGGCGGACCGAGGCCTTGCAGCGGAAAGCGTCGATGATTATCTGATTCAGGAACGGTTGAAGATATTTCGGCGTTTGCAAGATGCCAGAAACCTCTACAATTCACAATTTGCCATAACCAACGACCCCAATCGCAACGGGGATCACCGCGTCACGACCTGATTTGGTCGGCGGCCCGCCCCTGTCGTGGGTTTTCAGCCAGTCATTACTCGTCGGACCCGACGAACACTAAAATTTGGAGATTGATTTTATGCCTAACAAAGATGAGGTTTTCGAAAAAGTTCGAGAAGCCTTGGTGGACGCGCTCGGCGTGGATGATGAAGAAGTAACACCCGACGCGACCATGGTCGGTGACCTGGGTGCGGAATCAATCGATTTCCTCGATATCGTGTTCAAGCTGGAAAAGGCTTTCGATATCCAGATCCCCCGAGATGAGCTGTTCCCCGATGACATCCTGACCAACGCCGAATTCGTGCAGGATGGCAAGGTCACTCCCGATGGACTGGCCAGACTGAAGGAGCGGATGCCGTTTGCCGACTTGACCAAGTTTGAGGCAAACCCGCTGGTGCAGAACTTTGGCAATCTGCTGACCGTGCAGGATCTTTGCAATTACGTCGGAACCAAGGTAGGTGTCCAGGGCTAGGGTGATGCTCGCCTGGCGGCGCCAACCGCACCGCCAGTATGACGCAGCCGCCGTCGCAATCCCTTACACACAGGTAGTCCGCCATGCGGTGGTTTTGGATCGATCGATTTGAAGAATTTGTCTCCGGCAGCCATGCGGTGTCGGTCAAGACGGTTAGTCTTGGCGAAGAGCCCGTCTTCGACTACGCGCCCGGGTCGCCCTACTACCCCACGTCGCTAATCGTCGAGGGACTGGCCCAGACCGGGGGTTTGCTCGTCGCCCAACCAAGTGATTTCAAGAAACGTGTGGTGTTGGCCAAGATCACCAAAAGCAAGTTTCATTTTGAGGCCGTGCCCGGTGACGTCCTGCGGTTTCGCACCGAAGTCGTCAATACTCAGGAAAACGGTGGTATCGCTGCCGGGACCGTGCACGTCGGCGATCGTTTATTGTGCGAAGCTGATCTGACGTTCGCCTACCTCGATGACCGCTTTGACGGTGTCCAGCTATTTGAACCCGATACATTCTGTCGCACCCTGCGTTGTCTGCGTCTATTTGATGTCGGAGTGGATCAGCATGGCAAACCCGTTTCCATCCCCCAGCACATGCTGGATGCGGAAATCGCGGATGTTGAACGCAGCCGGGCCCGAAACGTACCCGCGGGCAGTTAATACCTGTCGCCAGCGATTGACCCAGCATTTGACCCAGCTTTCGGTAAAACGGACTGCTGCCGGAAAGGACTCGCTATGAGCCAGAATTCCCAACGTCGAGTTGTCGTGACCGGCATCGGAGTTATTAACCCGCTCGGCAACGATGTCGAAACGGTGTGGAACCAGCTGAAAGAAGGCAACAGCGGCGTTGGCTACACCACCATCTTTGACGCCAGCCGCTTTCCCACCCGCATCTCTGCAGAAATCAAGAACTGGGATATCACCGACACCGGCGAAGATCCCGAAATCTGGAAGTTTCGCGGACGACACACCCGATTCGCTGCCGGCGCCGCCAAGCAGGCCATCGACTGCTCGGGTGTTCTGGATGCCATTCAGGACCCGCGACGGTTCGGAGTCTATATGGGCAGCGGTGAGGGGAATCAGGATTTTGTCATGTTTGCCACGATGATGGCTGCCGGCCTGGATGACGAAGGCAATCTCGACATCGTCAAATTCATGGACAAGGGTCTGGAAGTGCTCAATCCGGTCCTTGAACTGGAACAGGAACCGAACATGCCGGTGGGCCATATGGCTGCCATGTTTAATGCCCAGGGTCCCAATGCCAATTGCCTGACCGCGTGCGCCGCCAGTAGTCAGGCGATCGGTGAAGCGACCGAGATCATTCGGCGCGGTGAAGCCGAAGTCATGCTCTCGGGCGGCACTCACAGCATGATTCATCCGTTTGGCGTCACGGGCTTCAACCTGCTCACGGCCCTGTCGACCAACAACGACAATCCCACCGGTGCCTCACGACCGTTTGACCGCCTGCGGGACGGTTTCGTCCTCGGCGAAGGGGGGGCGATGGTCGTGCTCGAGGAATACGAGTTTGCCCGCAAACGTGGCGCTCATATCTACGGCGAGATTCTCGGCTATGGATCGACGGCCGATGCCTACCGCATTACCGACATCCACCCTGAAGGCCGCGGCGCTATTTCCTGTATGCGGATGGCAATCGACGATGCACAACTGAACGCGTCCGATGTGGACTACGTTAACGCGCACGGTACCAGCACTACCGTTAACGATCGCGTTGAGACACGAAGCTGCAAGGAAGTGTTTGGCAACGACGCCATGCAGGTTCCGGTGTCCAGCACCAAAAGCATGATGGGTCACCTGATTGCTGCCGCTGGAGCAACCGAGATGATCGTTTGCCTGATGGCGATCCGCGACAACGTACTGCCACCGACGATCAACTACGAAAACCCGGATCCCGAGTGCGACCTGGACTATGTTCCCAATGAAGCGCGGGAAACACCCTGCAATATCGCGCTCAACAACAGCTTCGGATTTGGTGGCCAGAACATCACGCTGGTGGTTGGCCAGTGCGTCTGACCGCCGGATTCGGTCGAGTCCGCCATGGCGCTATTCAAAAAACGCGACGACGACCTGGTCCGTCTGAAAATGTTCGATAGCGAGCCGGCGGCCCACGCGCTACGTCTGTTGCTGGAGGCCAACGGGATCCAGGCCAGTGTTTCCGGTGAAGAATCCCACGCCGTGCTCGGCAATCTGGGACTTACCAGTGCCGGTTTGACTGGTGTCGAAGTGCTGGTCAGACGAGCGGACCTTGAGGAGGCCAGGCTCGTCATGAACGAGGTACCCGCCGCATGCGACGCGCTGGTACCGGCCTGGGCCTGCGTCTGCGGAGCGCAGGTCGATCAGGGCTTCATGGTCTGCTGGTCCTGCGGC
>JBPCVB010000333.1:0-4073 GCA_051010855.1 Pirellulaceae bacterium
CTTGAATCGTGAGCCGAAACCCATCGGCGGGTTCTTCGAACTGGAAATCCCGCCAGTCCATGAGCCTGTCCATGACAACGCCATTGCCTTGTCCACTGGAAGATCCTGCTTGCTGGCGGCGTTGGAGTATCAGCGACCCCGGTCATGCTATGTGCCCCATTACACATGCGATGCCACCCTGCTGCCTTTCTGGCAACTGGGGATTGAAACACCATTTTATGAACTGGATTCGCAACTACGGCCAGTCAAGACGCCGGAACTGGCTGAGGACGAGTGTTTTCTGATCACGAACTACTGGGGTCTGCAGCGGGAACTCGCCTCCACCTACTCCGAACAATTTGGAAGTCGTCTGATTGTCGATGACACGCACGACTATTATTCATTTGGGCATTACCCGAAATCATGGAGCTTTACGTCAGCCAGAAAGTACTTCGGTGTTCCCGATGGTGCCTTTTTGTATATTCCGGCTGGCGTTGAGCATGACCAGGTCGTCGGTGACAACGTCAATTCGTTTCAGTCGATTTCTCTCGAACATTCTGTCAATCGACTGCTCGGCCGTCAGGAGCAGGCGTTTGTTCAGTACCAGGCTTACGAGAAAAGTCTGCCATGTGCCCTGGACCGGATCTCGGACTATTCTTGGGCCATCCTGTCGTCCCTGGATCTGACTGCCACGTCGGCACGACGCCGTGCCAATTTTGACTGGCTGGCCGAGCAACTTGGGACGATCAACGCCTTGGAAATAGACTCCTCCGGCGAACTAACACCTTTTGTCTACCCGTTGCTGCCGCGAACGCCAATGGGCAAAAAATCATTTCATGAGCAGCGAATTTTTGTCCCAACTCTCTGGCCTGATGTTCTCCAGCGACCGAATGTGACCTGCAAGGCGGCGATAGAGTACACGCAAAACCTGATCCCGCTTCCGGTGGATCATCGATATGGAGAGGAAGACATGCAACGTATTGTTGACGTGACACTTTCAGTCGAGGGCCAGTCCAAATGACAGGGAATTACTGGACGGAGTTCTGGATCGAGCAAGGCAAGTCCTCAGCAGGTCATAATCCACAATCCCGGGTATTGCGTACGCTGCAAAAGCAGCCTATCTCAGCGGACAACTGGGAACAGACTGTCGAGTACGTGTCCGGAAAGCTTGCACTTGAATCTGAATTTCGGCTCCTCGATCTTTGTGGTGGCAATGGCTTGTTTGCACGGCACATGGCTGATCAATGCCAACAGGTTGTCGTGGTTGACATTTCCGGGTCCCTGCTGGAGGGCGTAAATGAAAATACCGGAAACATCACTGGCATACAGTCTGATATGCGGGAAGCCGAGTTTGCGGATGCCTCCTTTGAACGAGTGTTGTGGTATGCAGCATTGCAGTATCTGACACTGCAGGAGTCCGTGGCAATGTTCTCAAGGATTTACAACTGGCTGGCGCCTGGCGGGGAATTGTTTGTCGGGGATATTCCGGATGCCAGTCGCCGATGGGATTTCTTTGACAACCCGGAACGCCGCGCAGCCTACTTTCACGGTCTCGAAGCTGGTCGTCCGATTGTGGGTACCTGGTTTGAAAAAGAATGGCTGCAATTCCTGGCAACCAACACAGGTTTCCGGTCCGCAGACGTCTTGTCGCAGCCGGAGTATCAGATTTATTCATGGTTTCGTTTTGACATGCTGTGCCGAAAATGAGTTGGAATCAAGCTATCTGGATTGCCGGTGTCGCCCGTAGCGGTACGAGCTGGATCGGCCAGATTCTGAACAGCCACCCTCAGGTTCGCTTTCGTTTCCAGCCTTTGTTTGCATATGAATTCAAGGGTCGCGTAGACGAGGATTCGACGCAGGACGAGTATCTGGATTTTCTGAACCAGTTATGGAGCACCGAGACGGAATTCCTGACCCAAGCTGACAAGGTTCGGTCTGGCGAATACCCCCGGTTTCAGAAATCGCAGAGTCCGACGGCCCTCGTTTTCAAGGAAAACCGTTACCAGAGCGTAATCGAACCGTTTCTGCGCCGTGTGCCTCAGGCTCGACTCGTGGCCGTTGTTCGCCATCCCTGCGCAGTAATCAACTCGTGGCGAAAAAACTCCAGTGAATTCCCGGCCGGATCGGTGTTACGCGATGAATGGAGGTTTGGCAATTGCAAGAACTCCGGTCCACAAGACTACTTTGGCTATTACAAATGGAAAGAAGTAACGAATCTGTACCTGGACCTCGCCCGGCAGTATCCTGATCGTGTTTTTGTTCTCCAATTCGAGAGACTTGTTCACAACCGAATGGAAACGGGCGAACAAATGCTCAAATTTGCCGGGCTCGATCTCGACCAACAGACACTCGATTTCCTCAACGCCAGCGGAGATAGCCATCAGGACAGCTACTATTCGGTATTCAAGAATTCCAATGTTACCAGCAAGTGGAAACAGGAGCTGGATTCTTACGTAGTGTCCGAAATCCACGATGACCTGCAGCACACCCGTCTTCAACAATTCCTCGAAATTCCTGAATGAAACCTGAAGCAAACATGGCTGCCGATCCGCCTGCATCGAGGGTACTGCACGTTGGCTGTCCCAATCTGGGTGACCAGCAGGTGTTTCAACAGCTGGTCGATGAGATTTTTGAACGTCGCTGGTTTACCAACAATGGCGAGGTCGTACGGGAATTCGAGAGGAGACTGTGCGAGTATCTTGATGTACGTCACTGCATCCCGGTTTGCAACGCGACGATTGGTTTGCAACTGGCTTGCCTCGCCCTGGAACTGACCGGCGAAGTTATCGTTCCGGCATTTACCTTTGTCGCAACACCGCATGCCATTCGCTGTCAGGGTCTGCGCCCGGTCTTTGCGGATGTCGACCGGACCACCCATACGATTTGCCCCGAAAGTGTGCAGTCCCTCATCTCGGACTCGACGTCGGCTATTCTTGGCGTCCACGTTTGGGGCCAGCCCTGCATGACGGAACGACTGGACGACCTTGCCGAAAAACATGGTCTGCATGTTATGTACGATGCGGCTCATGCATTCGGGTGCAAGCACGATGGCAAGATGATCGGCAATCTGGGCCGATGTGAAGTTTTCAGTTTTCACGCGACCAAGTTTTTCAACACGTTTGAGGGGGGTGCCATCGCCACCAATGACGATGAACTGGCCGATCGCATTCGCAAAATGAAGAACTTTGGATTCGCCGGCCCTGACAACGTGGCGATGTTGGGTACCAACGCAAAAATGACCGAAATTTGCGCTGCGATGGGAATTTCGGTGTTTGCCCGGCTGGATCAGATCCTCGAGTGCAACCGGACGAACTACGAGCTGTACAAAACCAGTCTGCAGGCCATTTCCGGGCTCAGATTCTTTACGTACGACCACCTCGAACAAACCAACTGGCAATATATCGTGCTGGAGATCGATGAACGGGACTTTGGCGCCACTCGCGATGATGTGTTTGAATTCCTTAACAACCACAATGTCCGGGCGCGACGCTACTTTTATCCCGGTTGTCACAATATGGAACCATACTGTTCAGAGAACTCGACGCAAAAGCACCTGGATCAAACTGATTGGTTATGTAAACGAGCCCTGTGTCTGCCCACTGGCAGCGCGGTTACTCCGAAGGATGTCGAAAGAATTTGCGATCTGCTGAAATCATCCCGGCAATGAATTGCCATTGCCTGTCGAACCTGCCAACCTGCCTTGCCGCGTGAACTCTCCTGACCACCAGCGCATAGCGGACCGGCCGCCGGCATGTGAATTGATGCCGCTGGTCTCGGTTTGCATGATTACCTACAACCATGCTCCATATATTGCCCGGGCGCTGGACAGTGTCATTTGTCAGGAAACCAGTTTCCCATTTGAGATCTGCCTGGGCGAGGACGAGTCCAGTGACGGTACTCGGGAGATCTGCGAGGAATACGCGCGCAGGTACCCAGACCTGATTCGCATGTTCTGTCGGTCTCGCAACGACGTAATCTATGTTGACGGTCACGCCACCGGGCGATTCAACTTGCTGGAAACGCTGAAAAGCTGCCGTGGAAAGTACATTGCCTTGCTGGAAGGGGACGATTACTGGTGTCACCCGCAAAAATTG
>JBPCVB010000334.1:0-3135 GCA_051010855.1 Pirellulaceae bacterium
ACCGTACCCTTCTTCGGCGTCGAGTTGAGCGCGTACGAGGTAGGCAATCAACGCGTCACGCACGTCATCGGGGAGATCCAGTTGCAGACGTTCGGCCGCCAGCAACAGTTGGGCCGAGCCATAGTTCGAGTAATCGGGGCCGCCTGCATTGGAAACAAATCCCGCGGCCCGCGTGGCTGGCAATAACGCGTTAACGGCCGCCTGCAATTTGCTTTTGTCAGCCGGTACCTGATCACCCAGCGCGTACAACACGAAGGTGGTAACGGCAGCGCCTTCTCGCAGATTGCCGTAGTTGGGCGAGTGCCACAGATCGTCATCGCCTTGTTGTGCCAACAAATATTCGGTGGCGCGTTCGATTCGCTCGTTTAGTTTCGACGCGGGTTCGGCCGAATCCTGCGCTGCTGAATTACAACAGGTCAGCACCAGACAGCCGAGGGCGATAGTAAAGGACAGGATTCGCTTCATGCTAAACGTCTTTGTATTTCCAGCCACCATGAATAAAACGCGATAATACCAGTATGCTACGCACAACCAGATCGATGACCATGGCGATCCATGCTCCGGCTACCCCCCAGCCGAGTCCAGGAAACTGGATCGACGTACCGGGGATATGCACGGTTTCCATGGCAAACACAATGGCCAGCGGAATCCGCATTAGAAAGAATCCTGCCAGGGTAAACAACAATGGCCACGTGGTATCGCCCGCACCGCGCAGGGCACCTGTCGTGACCATGACAATCGCCAACGACGGCAAGGCAAAGGCCACGATGGCCAGCAGCCTGCCAACCTGCAGGGTCGTGGGGTGTTCAGGCTGGCCGGTGAAGAACGTCGCCAGTTCGGTACCGAAGAAGAACATTCCCAAAGCGGTGATCGAGATGACGACCACCGATGAGCCGATGCAGAACAGGGCACTGTGGATTGCCCGGTCGGTTCGGCCCGCCCCCAGGAACTGGCCAGTCATGGTGGCGGCCGCCACGTGGAAGGCGTTGGCAGGAAGGTAGGCGCAGGCTTCCAGTTGTACAGCCAGGCCGTGTGCCGCGGCCGCTGCGGTCCCCAGGCTGTTGATAATTGCCACAAAAATCAAGTTGCTGAACAGCAAGGCGGCCACATCGAGCCCGCCTGGAAGGCCGATTTTCAGCAACCGCACGATCACGGATTTCACGGGCCGCAACAAATGCGGTCGCAGACCCAGTCCGTACCGGTTCATCAACAATGCTGTGAACAGAATCGTGCCACCGACCCCATGTCCGATCGCGGTGCCCAGCGCAATCCCCTTCCAGCCCCACGGTTCAATGCCGCCAATGCCCAGGACCAGCACCAGACTGATGGCCACGTTAACAATGACCACGACCAGTTTGGCGACGAATCCCGTCACGGTATCTCCAGCGCCTCGCAAACACGCCGCACCGACTTGCTCGAACATAATCAACGGGATGACGGGTATGACGATCCACAGGTACTCGCTGGCATAGCGGGCCGCTTCGCCCCGCAGTTGCATGGCGTGAATAAACTGGTCACCCAGCAGGATCGCCAGCGATGTAATGACGATTGCCACTCCGCCACCCACGAGGACGGCCTGGTTGGCCGCCAATTTTGCGGCGTCATGATCCCGTTCCCCGGTCCGCCTGGCGATTACAGCGGTCGCCCCAATAGCCACGGCAGCGAACAAACTGGGAATCAGCCACATCGTGTAGCCCATCAGTCCCATCGCCGCCTTGACCGAGTCACCGCCGCTGGTCAGGTAACGACCGGTCAGCCACCAATCGGTCCATGTCACCATCAACGTTAGCGTCTCCTCCGCCAACACCGGAGCGGCGAGCCGCATCATGGGGCCGAGATTGC
Source organism: Pirellulaceae bacterium (assembly GCA_051010855.1). Classification (GTDB taxonomy): domain Bacteria; phylum Planctomycetota; class Planctomycetia; order Pirellulales; family Pirellulaceae; genus CAJQPP01. The sequence continues at coordinate 1,843 of JBPCVB010000334.1, forward strand.
CCGGCGCATCGATCAGCTTGTTGGTGGACACAGATGTTCAGGGGCAAATGGCATCGCCACAACAAAATCGCGACGATTGGGAATTGGAATTGTTACCGGTGAACCATTTGGTTCGACGAACGTAGGAACAGGTCGGTCGACCGACCCGTTGCGTGTCGGCCTGCGCGGAGGATAGCATCACTCGGTACCGACCCGATTATGCGACAGCAAGCCAGCAAGCCATGCCAGCGGAAAAAACAACGGCGATTGTGTTGAAAGTCGTGGACTTCAGCGAATCGAGTTGTGTGGTCACGCTTTACACCCGTGATTTTGGCAAAATCAGCGCTTTGGCCAAAGGGGCCCGCCGCTTGCGGAGCCCGTTTGATGGCGCTATTGACTTGTTGGCGATCTGTCGAATAGTGTTCCTCCGCAAATCTGTGGACAGTCTGGATCTGTTGACCGAAGCGCGCCTTGTGCGACGGTTTCGCAGTGCGTCCACGGACTTGTCGCGGTTGTATGCCGGAATGTATGTCATCGAACTGGTTTCGACCCTGACGGATCATGCCGACCGACAGCCGGAATTGTTTGACCACGTGGTGCAAACCATCGAGTTGATCGATTCGCCATCCACGACGGAAACATCACCAGCACTGTTGTTTCGGTTTGAATTAACGTTGTTGTCGATGCTGGGACACTTGCCGGCGTTGTACGAGTGCGTGGATTGCGGCCGTTCGATTGACGACGTTGAACGCGAGCGTCCTCGTATCGCTTTCGGCTTGTTGGCCGGTGGCGTGTTTTGCGAATCGTGTCGTGGAGGGAAGCGGAACGTGGTTGGACTGCAGCGGAAAACATTGCAATTGATGCGTGAGCTGTCCGATGCCAATACACCACTGGACAGGATCCAGTGGGATGTGGCCAGTCGCGGAGAATTGCGGGGACTGCTGGATCAATACCTCGCGGACTTGATCGGCTACCGGCCAAGGATGCAAAGCTGGTTGAAACTGACGTCATTTGGAATGCAGGACGTACCATCCGGCAAGTGACAGATACGCCTCGTGGCAACACGGGACACAACTATTTACCAGGGACAAGGAAGTCCAGTGAAACGAATCAGATCAGGTTTTCCCTTTGGCTGTGCGGCCTTGCTATTGACGTTTCCGTTATTGCTGACGGGATGTACTTCGCTTACCAACGGAGGATCCGGCTGGTCGCTGGCGAATCTGCTTTCCAGTCCTGCGGGCAACGCAAACTCGGCCGAGGATGAACACGACATTTTTGGCGAAGCTGACCCCAATCGATTGATGTGGTCTGACC